>NZ_SCMW01000022.1:0-50425 GCF_005502845.1 Brevibacterium sp. 2SA
GTTCTCCGCAAGCTGAGGCGCGCGCCGGGAGCCGGGGCGGGTGCGGGGCGCGGGGAGCCCTGCTGGGTTGCGAGGCGCGCCGTCGCTCAACACTTCGCGTGAATATCAGCGCTTCCCCGAGCTCGAACTCGCTCGGTCAACAGTTGGCGCGAAAAAGCGGCCTTTGGAGACCACTTTTTCGCGTTAACTGTTGAATGAGGGAGCGCCGAGGGAGCAATCGGCGACTCCAGCCGCACTCAGCCTACAGTTGAGCGAGCAGGCCGCTGCGGTGTCCGTCGTTCGATCGCCGCTCTGATCCGGAGGAACTGGGTCGCGGAGAAGAGGTCCTGCCATGTCAACCGGAACACTTCGTATCCGAGGTTGCGGAGGGCGTACTCTCTGCGCCGCTCCTGTTCGAATGCCTTCTTCGGGTCCACACCTTTGAGGTGGTATTTCCCTGCGCCATCGAACTCGGCAACCACCTTTGCCTGCCTGTTCGCGAAGTCGGTGCGCGCGACGAATCGGCCGTTCTCGTCGACGATGACGACCTGTGGTTCGAGCCCCGGAACGGAGAACTCCACGAAGCGGACTGCGGTGATCGACTCTCCCACCGATTCGCGACGCCCGTCGACGTTCTCCAGCACGGTCTCGATCCGTCGCTGACGGGTGCGCACTGGATGGTCGGCGACGTAGGTCTGGAACTGCTCCTCGGTGATGACCGAGCGATGCAGGGCGTCGTCGATCGCTGCAACAGCGAGGGCAAGCGGATAGTCTCGCGCGAGATCGAACAGAGTGCGGAGGACCGAGGTGACGGGAATCCCGTCGACAGGAACGACGTCTTGTTCGTCGAGCGAGCGGCGCCTCACCTGCATCGACGGCCTGCGCAGGCCACAGCGGGGATGGACCGATTCGGCGAACACATCGCCGTCACGCTCGATGAAGGGGACAGCGAGTCCGTGGATGATGAGCGCACTCCGGTGGGAGAACACGGCATGCGGCAGAAGCTTGCCGACGTACGACCGGACCATGATGCGCAGATCTTCGTTGCGCTTGAGCTGCCCTTCTGTCTCGCGAGGGAGGTCGGTGGCGTCATCCGAAGCGACATCCGAGACGAACCGGTGAACACTCACCGCACATGACTTGGTGACGACGTAGATCCCGCGCCGGACGCGCCGCAGGCAGCACTTCTCGGCTCTGAGAATGTCGTACTCGCTCAGGCCCGCCGTCCTGAGCTCCGCAGCGCTCATACATATGAACATGCATCAAGAATGATCAAAAGACAGCTCTGTGACAATACCTCTGGATCAATCTGTGGATAACCTGTCACTTGAGTGCACAAGTTGCGCGACCTCGGGGCTGGAAGCGGGAGAGATCGCGAGCTGCCGCTCAACACTTCGCGTGATTATCAACGCTTTCCCGAGCCTGACCTCGCTCGGTCAACAGTTGGCGCGAAAAAGCGGCCTTTGGGGACCACATTTTCGCGCCAACTGTTGAATGAGCCGAAGACTCCGGGAAGGGGCCGTCACTGCCGAGCCGCGTCTGCTTCAACCGCATGCCGGGCGTGCGGCGCGGCCGGCCCCGCGGTGCCGGCCGCGGCTCAGCTGCGGAGGCCGAGGTACGCCGGGATCTCCGCGACCGAGGACAGGGACTGCGCTCCGTCCTGCGCCGCGAAGTCGGCGGCGGTGAGCTTGCCGGTCTCGACACCGAGGACGACACCGGCACCGGCGGCGGCTCCGGCCTCGACGTCGACGACGGTGTCACCGGCGACGAGCACCGTGGCCACGTCCTTCGTGCCGGTGCGCTCCATCGCCCGCTGGATCATGTACGGGTAGGGGCGTCCGGCGGCGACCTCGTCGGAGCAGACGACCGCGTCGAGGTTGCCGCCCTCCCCCGTCGCCCAGCCGAGTCCCTCGAGCAGGGGTCCGGCGACATCGGTCGAGAATCCCGTCGTCAGCGCCACCTTGACGCCGTTGCTGCGGAGTTCGGCGAGCGCCTCGGGGATGCCGGGCAGCGGCTCAGGCGGGGTCGCTGCGTAGAAGTCGCGGAGCAGCGCGCGGAAACGGTCGAACGAGGCCGCCACCGTCGCCTCGTCGCCGGCGTGCCCGCCGAGGCGGAGCAGGCTGCGGATCGCCTCGACCTTGTCGGCACCCATCCACGTCTGGAGGTTCTCGTCGGTGACCTTGACGCCGTTCTCCTCGACGCTCTGGCGCAGTGCGCGGTAGACGTCGCCGTGTTCGTTCAGCGTGGTGCCGGCCATGTCGAAGACGGCGAGTTCGATGGTGGTCATGGGTGTGCTCCTTGAGTGCGGTGTCAGGTGTCGGGAATGAGCTGAGTGCGGTGTCAGGTGTCGGGAATGAGGCGGACGACGGAGTTCGCCGCCCCTGCGGTGTTGTTGATCGTGAAGGTGACCTGGTCGGGCAGATAGTGGTCGTCGGAGTACTCGACGGGCACGCCCGACCCGGTCGAGGTGATGCGCCGTTCGCGCAGCAGCGGCGAGCCGACGGGGACGTCGAGAAGTTCGGCGTCGACCTCACCTGCGCCGATCGCGTCGAAGGTGTGCCGGGCGGCGACGAGTTCGACGTCGTTGGCCTTGAGGTGGGCGAAGATCGACCCGCTGTCGGTGTCGAAGTCGAAGAGGTGGCGTCCCGCGTCGAGGGTGAACGCCGTGCGCTCGACCATGACGGGCACCTCGTCGAGGAGGCGGAGGCGGATGATCTCGACGACGAGCTCTCCGACCGGGACGCCGAGGTTGAGCGCGACGTCCTGATTCGCCGCGCGCTTGGCGAGTTCGACCGTGCGCTGGCCCGGGGTCCGGTTCGTCGAATGCGCCCACTCCGAGAACGAGAGGAAGCTCGTCATCGACTGCGTCGGGATCGAGCCGACGACATGCGCGACCGCTCCCTGACCGCCGGCGATGATCCCCTCGGCCCGCAGCGCCGACAGCGCCTGACGCACCGGACCGCGGGAGACGGAGAACTCACGGCACAGCTCGGCTTCGCTCGGGACCGCGGCTCCGATCGGCAAGCGGCCATCGGTGATCCGCGCACGGAGTTCGTCGCCGATGACCCGATGCAGCGCGGTGCGCGGCTCCATAGGTGAACGAGAACTTGTCATCATAGGTTCGACCCTAACCCACTCCCCACGTCCCGACCGGCTTCACGTTTGAACGCCGGGTGAACAGATTCTGACTCTGCGGGATCGTATATGAACGGCTCGACAACTTATATATACATGCCCCGAATCGGCTTGTCCCAGACGTTCCCGACACGGCAGTCTCGAGGCATGAACCATTCTCACATCATCGTCGTCGGGGCCGGCATCGTCGGTCTCGCCCACGCCCGGGCCGCTGCCCGGCGGGGGCATTCGGTGACGATCCTCGACGTCGACACCGCCCCGCGCGGTGCCTCGGTGCGCAACTTCGGACACGCCTGCATCACCGGACAGACCGACGAGTTCGCCGAGCTCGCCGCCGCCGGCCGCGACCAGTGGATCGCCGCGGCCGCGGAGTCGGGCTTCTGGGCCGCGGAGACCGGGGCGTACGTCGTCGCCACCTCCCACGCGCAGATGGCCGTGCTCGAACAGGCCCGACTGTCCAAGGCGCCCGGCGCCATCGACCTCCTCACCCCCGAACGACTCGCGACCGCCGTCACCGGTGACCCGCACGCTCGCCTGCGCGGCGCCGTCGGCGGCGCCCATCTCACCGCCGACCTCCGGGTCGACCCCCGCACCGCGGCTCCGCGGATCGCGCAGACCCTGGCGGCCGCCTCGGCGATCGAGCTCCGCACCGGAGTCCGGGTCAGTCGGGTGGGCGACGGCGTCGTCGAGACCAACCGGGGCACGTTCACCGCCGACCATGTCATCGTCTGCACGGGCCACCAGCTGCCTGCGCTCTTCCCCGAGCTCGCCGCCGAGGCGGGCCTCGTCGAATGCGCGTTGTCGATGACCCTGGCCGCGACCCCGGAGCACATCCGCACCGACGCCGCGATCCTCTCCCGCACCTCGTTGCTGCGCTACGACGCGTTTTCCACGATGCCCGCCGCCGAGGCGGTCCGCGACGAGGTCGCCCGCAGCGCTCCCGAACTCCTCGCGGTCGGCGCGAACGTCATGTTCGGCCCCCGGCCCGACGGGACGATCATCATCGGCGACTCCCACGTCTACGGGGAGAACGTCGACCCGTTCCTGCCCGAATCGACGACGGAGGTCCTGCTCGCCGAGGCGGCCGCCGTCCTCGATCAGCCCACCGGGTTCTCGATCCGCCAGCGCTGGCAGGGGGTCTACGCCTCGAGCGAGTCCCGCCCGCTCATCGTCGAGAGCGTCGACGAGCGGACCACGGTCGCGACCGTGGCGACCGGGATCGGGATGACCATCGCCTTCGGCCTCGCCGAGCGCACCCTCGCCGGCATCCGCCGCGCCGACCGTCCCGCCGCCTGAGGCGGCAGCGGGCGCGGCAGAATCCGCCGCGCCCTCACCGCCCGCGCCCACAGACCAGACCCGACCTGACCGCCGACCACTCAGCCGTGCCGACAACCGTGTCCTGTCCGCGTGCTGACCGAACCCTGTCCTGTCCACACCACAGTCCTGTCCACCGCTCCGTCCTGCCCGCATCCGACCCCGTCACCAGACGCCAACCTCCAGACACCAATCACCACACACCAGAAGGATCGCCATGAAACGCTCTCACATCGCCCTTGCCTCCGCCGCTCTCGTCCTCGCCCCCGTCGTCCTCGCCGGCTGCACCTCGGCCGCAGAAGCAGAATCGGCCACGTGCCCTGACGGCAAGATCACCTTCGGCATCGAACCGTTCGAGGATCCGCAGAAGCTCGAACCCGCCTATCAGGCCGTCGGCGCCTCACTCGGTGAGGCCCTCGACTGCGAGGTCGAGGTCCAGGTCCTCGAGGACTACTCCGCCGAGGTGCTCGCCATGGAGAACGGCAAGCTCGACATCGGACAGTTCGGTCCGCTCGGCTACGTCTTCGCCTCCGAGCGCGCCGGGGCCGAACCGCTCGTGTCCTTCGGCACCGCCGACGGTGAGCTCAGCTCCTACACCGGCGGCATCTGGGTCGCCAAGGACTCCGACATCGAGACGCTCGACGATCTGCGCGGCAAGGACCTCGCGCTCGGCAGCGTCGGCTCGACCTCGGGCGACGCACTGCCCCGCTTCGCGCTCGCCGAGGCCGGCATCGCCGAATCCGATCTCAACCTCAACTACGCCGGCGGTCACCCCGAGTCGCTGCTCGCCCTGACCAACGGCGCCGTCGACGCCGCGCAGATCAACTCGCAGACGATGGGCACCGCGATCAAGGAGGGCACGTTCAACGAAGAGGACTTCCGTCAGATCTGGCAGTCCGATCCCATCCCGAACGACCCGATGACCGTCCGGGAGGACGCCGATCCTGAGTTCAAGGCCGCCGTCAAGGACGCCCTGCTCAACATGCCCGCCGAGGACCTCGAAGAGGTCGCCGGCTACCTCGGCGTGACCCCGGCCGGTCAGCTCATCGAGGTCGACAAGTCGACCTACCAGCCGCTGTTCGACCTCGCGGAGACGATGAACCTCACCGAAGAGGACGTGTGAGCATGGCGACGAAGACCGTGAAGCCCGCGTCCGCCGAGGAGGCGGCCGGGTCAGCGGGAAGCGACGACGCGTCGTCTCCCCTCCTCCGGGTGGACGGCCTCGCTGTGTCCTTCGGGGCGAAGCGGGTGCTCGACGATGTCAGCTTCAGCGTCGCCCCCGGTGAGCTGCTCGCGTTCCTCGGCGCCAACGGCTCGGGCAAGTCGACGACGCTGCGTGCCGTCGCCGGTCTCACCCCGTACCAGAGAGGGGACATCGAGGTCGGCGGCAGCCACGGCCGCCCGGCCATGGTGTTCCAGAAGATCCACCTCGTGGCCCGCCGCTCGGTGCTCGACAACGTGTGCGCGGGAGCGCTGGGCCGGATGTCGACGGTCGCCTCGCTCCATCCGTGGCTCTTCCCGGCGGCGATCCGCCGGGAGGCCATGGTCGCCCTCGACCGCGTCGGCCTCGCCGACCGGGCGACCGACCGGGCCGGCACGCTCTCGGGCGGTCAGCAGCAGCGCGTGGCGGTCGCCCGGGCCCTGTGCCAGGGCGCCGAGGTGCTGCTCGCCGACGAACCCGTCGCCGCCCTCGACCCGCAGGCCGCGCGCACGGTGATGTCCCTGCTGCGCGATCTCGCACACGACGAGGGCCTCGCCGTCGCCGCCGTCCTCCACCAGCCGGATCTCGCCCGGGAGTTCGCCGATACGATCATCGGCCTGCAGTCCGGGGAGATCGTGCTGCGGGGCACCGCCGAGGAGATCTCCGCCGAGGCGATCACCTCCCTGTACACGACCGCCCCGATCGCGGAGGACGAGTAGATGAAGACGATTCCCGACACCCGCGGCACCACCCTGCGCACCGTGCCGCTGAGGAACACGACCTCGGCGCTGCAGCCGCCCATCCGCCGTTTCGGCGGGTGGCAGCTGGCGACGGCGATCGTCGTCATCGTCCTCCTCCACGTCGTCGCGATCCGGGAGACGGACTTCTCGTTCGTCACCCTTGTCGACGGCCGTCAGGGGATGATCAACTTCCTTTCCGAGGCGTTCCCGCCGAACCTCAGCTGGGAGGACACGCTGTGGCCGGGCATCGAGGCCACGGGCATCACCCTGTGGATCGGCCTGCTCGGGACGACCCTGTCGATCCCCACCTCGGCGCTGCTCGCGGTGCTGGGATCGCGCACGACGTCACCGAACCGGTTCGTCTACCAGATCGCGCGCTCGATCATGTCGTTCCTCCGCGCGGTGCCCGACATCGTCTTCGCGCTCGTCTTCGTCACCGCGGTCGGCCTCGGGCCCTTCCCCGGCGTGCTCGCGCTCATCTTCCACAACACGGGAGTCATGGGCAAGCTGTGGTCGGAGGCGATCGAGGAGATCGATCCGGGGCCGTCGGAGGCGCTGAAGACCGCTGGGGCCTCCCGCGGCCAGATCGTCGCGAATGCGACGTTCCCGCAGGTCGTCCCCCAGCTCTTCGGGCTGCTCCTCTACCGGTTCGACGTCAATGTCCGGTCCTCGCTCGTCCTCGGCCTCGTCGGGGCCGGCGGCATCGGACTGCTCATCAACCAGGCGATCAAGTCGTTCCAGTTCGACTCGATGCTCACGTACATCCTCATCGTGCTCGTGCTCATCATCGCCGTCGACCTCTTCTCCGCCGGCGTGCGCAAGAAGCTCGCCCTGTGAGGGGATGATCCCGCCGAGGCGGTCGCCGAGGCTGATCGCCCGTCAAGTCCGGTCGCCCGCCGAGGCGGTGTGTCTGACCAGCGTGAATGACCGAGGGGCCCGGCAGCAGATCTCTGCTGTCGGGCCCCTCGTCGTGTGCGCTCAGAGAGCGAGGTGCTCCTTGACGACGGCGGCGAGGCGCTCGGCCTGCACCTGCGAGACCTCTTCGGTCTCGGCTTCGACCATGACGCGGATGAGCGGTTCGGTGCCCGAGGCGCGCAGCAGCACCCGACCGGTGCCGTTGAGTTCGGTCTCGACGGCGGCCACCTCGGCGGCGACCTCCGGGATGTCGACCCGGTGCTTGTCGACGCCCTTGACGTTGACGAGCGCCTGCGGCAGCTGCGGGATCTCGGCGGCGAGATCGGCCAGGGTCCGCTTCGCGTCGGCCATCCGCTTCATCAGGTGCAGGGCCGTCTGCACGCCGTCACCGGTCGTGCCGTGATCGAGCATGAGGACGTGACCGGACTGCTCTCCGCCGAGCGCGAAGTCATCGGCGAGCATCCGCTCGAGGACGTAGCGGTCGCCGACGGCCGTCTGCACGGTGCTGATGCCGTGCTTGTCCATCGCCAGGCGCAGGCCGAGGTTCGACATCACCGTGGTGACGAGCGTGTTCCCGCGCAGTTCGCCGAGCTCCTTGAGCCCGATCGCGAGGATGCCCATGAGCTGGTCGCCGTTGACGACACGGCCGAGGGAGTCGACGGCGAGGCAGCGGTCGGCGTCACCGTCGAAGGCGACGCCGAGGTCGGACTGGGTCTCGACGACGAGGCGCTGGAGGGATTCGAGGTGGGTCGATCCGACACCGTCGTTGATGTTGAGGCCGTCGGGTTCGGCGGCGGAGACGATGACCTCGGCCCCGGCCTGACGCAGTGCGGCGGGACCGACGATCGACGCAGCGCCGTGAGCGCAGTCGGCGACGACCTTGAGGCCCGAGAGAGGGCGCACGCCTTCGGGCGCGATCGAGCGGACGAGCTTCTCGGTGTATTCGTCAGCGGCAGCCGGGTACCGGGAGATGCGGCCGACGTCGGAGCCGATGGGGCGCTCCCAATCCTGGTCGAGGATGTCGAGGATCGCGTCCTCGACGGCGTCGTCGAGCTTCGTGCCGCCGGCGGCGAAGAACTTGATGCCGTTGTCGGGCATGGGGTTGTGGGAGGCGGAGATGACGACGCCGAAGGCCGCTCCGGTGTCCTTGACGACGCTGGCGATGCCCGGGGTGGGCAGCATGCCCGCGTCGAGGACGTCCACGCCTGCCGAGGCAATGCCCGCACTCGTGGCCGCGGAGAGGAACTCTCCCGAGACGCGGGTGTCGCGTCCGATGACGGCGAAGGGGCGGCGGTCGCCGTCCCAGGAGCGGGTGAGCACGCGGGAGGCGGCGACGGAGAGCTGAAGCGCGAGCTTCGCGGTGATGTCGCGATTGGCGAGTCCGCGCACTCCGTCGGTACCGAAGAGTCTGGCCATGGGCAAGTCCTTTCCTCAAGGTTCGTATCGATGTTAGTCGATGGTCATCTGCGCGTTGAGGAGCGCGCGGTGACCATTCGGCGGTGAATGCACGAAATGCGGCCCCGAACGGGTTCGGGGCCGCACGTGCGCCGCCGACTGCGCATCAGTGGCAGACCATGCGCAGACGGTGGGAGCGGATCAGCGCTTCGAGAACTGCGGAGCCTTGCGGGCCTTCTTGAGACCGGCCTTCTTGCGTTCCTTGACGCGAGCGTCGCGGCGCAGGAAGCCTGCCTTCTTCAGTTCGGGGCGATTCGACTCAGCGTCGATCTGGTTGAGCGAACGAGCGATGCCCAGACGGACGGCACCGGCCTGTCCGGAGGGTCCGCCGCCCGAGATGCGCACGACGACGTCGAAGCGGCCTTCGAGGTCGAGCAGGCGGAAGGGCTCGTTGACGAGCTGCTGGTGCAGCTTGTTCGGGAAGTACTCCTCGAGAGTGCGTCCGTTGATCGTCCACTCGCCGGAGCCCGGGATGAGGCGGACGCGGGCGATCGCCTGCTTGCGGCGGCCCACTCCGTTGCCGGGGGCGGTGAGGGACTGTCCGCGTCCACCGGCGGTCTGGTCGCCCAGGCCGGCGTCTGCGGGGGTCTCGGAGGTGTATTCGGTCAGTTCTTCGACTTCGGTCGCGTTGGCGGTGTCAGCCACGGTTCTCCTCGGTATCTCTGTGACTCAAGCGCGCTTACTGCGCGACCTGGTTGAGTTCGTACGGCTGCGGGTTCTGCGAGGCGTGCGGGTGCTCGGCACCCGCGTAGACCTTGAGTTTCCGCATCTGGGCGCGTCCGAGGCGAGTCTTCGGAACCATGCCGGCGACAGCCTTCTCGACTGCGCGCTCGGGGTTCGACGCCAGCAGCTCGGCGTAGTTGACGCTCTTGAGGCCGCCCGGGTAGCCCGAGTGGTGGTAAGCGCGCTTCTGCTCGAGCTTCGCGCCGGTCAGCGCGACCTTGTCGGCGTTGATGATGATGACGAAGTCACCGGAATCGATGTGCGGGGCGAACGTGGTCTTGTGCTTGCCGCGCAGCAGGCGTGCAACCTGGGTGGCAAGACGACCGAGCACAACATCAGTGGCGTCGATGACGTGCCACTGGCGCTCGACATCGCCGGGCTTGGGGGTGTACGTACGCAAAAGTAGCCTTCTTTTCGTATCTCATGGGGCCAGTGCCTGGGCGGACTCATCGGGTCGTGAGGCTGATGCGTCCGAACACTGTCTGTCTTCAATCGGGTCCGTTCGTCGAGTGCTTCCCCACCTACGGGCCTGCAACGCAAGAGGCTATGCAAGGGAGCACGACGAGCGCACACAACGACAATCAAATATACATGCCCCGCGGCCCGGTGAGCAAACGTCCAGGTCGGGGTCAGGAGGGTGAAATGCCGCACCCGATACCATTGTCCTGTGCCGCCTCAATCCGTCCTGCCCCGCCGCCTTCCCTCCCACCGGCTCCTGGTGCTGGGGATCATCGTCGGGCTCGTGGCACTCTTCGTCTCCCCCGCCTCATCTCCCGCGTGGGCTCAGTCGACTCCGACGCCCCCCGCCGAAGCGCCGGCCGACTCCGACGACAGCGCCGCAGCGGCCGCTGAGAGCAAGACGGTTGTCTTCGGCATACCGGGCCTGACCATAGGAGACATCGATCCGGAGCGGACTCCGAATCTCTTCGAGATCTTCCGCACCGGGGCGGCGGCGAACCTCAACGTCCGCACGATCGGGTCCGCGACGTGCCCGGCATCGGGCTGGTTGTCCTTCGGATCCGGTGCCCGCGCCGAGGCGGGTCCCCCTCACGAACCCGACGTCGACAACCCTGCCCGCTGCCCTGCCCTCATCGCCCCGTCGACGAGCACCGAACCGGCCGGCGGCGACGAGGCCGAGGTCGCCGGAGGGTTTGAGGGTGATGAAAGTCTCCTCACCCGCCCCGGTGAGACGGTGCCGGCGACGATTCCCGACTTCGACGCCGTCAGGGAGCCGAATCAGGGCACCGGCTACACCGTCGACTACGGAATGCTCGCGCGCCTCGTCGGTGAGGCGGGGGCGCCTGCCGGCCTCGACGCCTGCGTCGCCGCCGAGGGCCCGGGGGCGGCGTACGCCGTCGCCGATGAGAACGGAGAGATCGCCGACTACACCGAGGACGCGATCGCGGCGAACTGCCGCCTCGCGCTCGTCGACCTCGGATCGATCGGCTCCCGTTCGTGGCTGTTCGACCCGATCCCCAACTACTCCTACACCGTGCCCACCGACTACGACCGGCGGGCCTCCGTCGAGGAGGCCGACCGCCGCCTCGGCGACCGGCTCGAGCAGCTGCGAGCCCAGTCGGAGACGGAGCCGACCGTCATCGTCGCCGGTCTCGGCGACAGCTCGAGCTCTCCCCGACTGCGGGCATTCCTCGCCTCGGGACCCGGCTTCGTCCCGGGCACGCTCTCTTCGGCGTCGACGCGGACGGAGGGCCTGCTCCAGATCACCGACCTCGCCCCGGGCATCCTCGAGCGCCTTGGGATCGATTCCCCGAGCGGGATCTCCCTCGACGTCACCCCGTCGTCGGCGTCACCGGAGGACCGTCGCCTCGATCTCGAGACCGAGGCGACGAAATCGGAGTTCGTCTACGAGAACCTCTCCACGTTCTCCCTCTTCCTCGACATCGCCTTCTACGTCCTCGTCGTCCTCTGCGGTCTCCTCCTCAGCACGATCTTCATCGACCGTTGGGCGCCCGGCCTCCGCAGCGCCATCGCCCGCCGCGTCGGCCGTCGCGACCGCGCCCGCGCCCGCCGCAGCGACCGCGCCGGTCACCCCGGTCGCACGACCGCAGCCCGCACCGCGGAGGCCCCGGACGCCGGCGGAACCGGACTCGCCGTCGCCGCGCCGCCCCAGACCGGCGGCGCCTGGGTCCACCGCACACTGGCCTGGTTCGCCTTCGTCCTCGCGACGATTCCCATGGGTGCATTCCTCGCGGGACTGCTGCCGTGGGCGCGGTTCCCGCATCCGCAGTTCGGTCTCTTCCTCTCCGTGGCCCTCGGGGCCGCCGCGATGCTCCTCCTCTCCCTGCTCCCGCCGTGGGGTCGGACGTGGCGGGGACGCGTCGCCGCGCTCTCGCTCCTCACCGTCGTCGTCATCGCCGTCGACCTGGCGACCGGGTCGCGGCTGCAGGCGAATTCGCTGCTCGGCTACAACCCGATCGTCGGCGGCCGCTACTACGGTCTCGGCAATCAGGGTGCCGCGATCTTCATCGCGAGCCTCTTCGTCTTCCTCGGCCTCCTCGTCTCCCGGCTGCGTGCCGCAGGCCACCGGCGGCTCGTCCTCATCGTCCCCGCCGTCATCGGCCTGCTCGCGGTGTTCGTCTCCGGGAATCCGTCGTGGGGGGCGAAGTTCGGCGGCACGATCGCCACTCTCGCCGGCCTCCTCGTCCTCCTCGCCCTCGTCAGTCGCATCCGGCTCTCGGTCCTCCGGCTCGGCCTCATCGGCGTCGCGTCACTCGCGGCGCTCATCGGCATCGCGTTCCTCGACTGGCTGCGACCGGCCGGCAGCCGCTCCCATTTCGGGAACTTCTTCGACCAGCTCGTCACCGGTGAGGCGCTGCAGGTCGTCGGCCGCAAGCTGAGCGCGAACCTCCACATCATCCAGGTGAATCCGGCGCTGTCGATCGTCACCCCTCTCGCGGTCATCGCGATCCTCGTCTTCCTCCGCTACCTCCTCCACTTCCCTCGGTTCCAGGGGCCGACCCGGACTGCGCGATTCCTCGACCACTGGCGGGGTCGCCTGCCCGAGGTCTTCGCCGACGAGGACGTCCACTTCGGCTTCCTCGCCGCCGTCACCGGACTCACCGTCGGTCTCGTGCTCACGGACTCCGGCATCGCCGTGCCCTCCACCGGCGCCATGGTCCTCCTGCCCTACCTCCTCGCCCTCTGCGCCGATGACCTCACCGTCGCACACGGCACTGACGCGAGACGCGGTGCCACAGCCCTCCTCACGCCCGCCGCCGACGCTTCCGGGGAATCGGGCCGATGAGCGCTGCTGTGCGTCCGTGGCTGCTGCGCGTCCTCCTCGGGGCGCTGGCCGCCCTCGTCCTCATCACCGGCCTGCCGCAGGCCGGGCAGGCAGCCGGCACCGGACAGGCAGCCAGCACCGGACAGGCTGCTGGCGCCGGACAGGCTGCCGGCGCCGGGCAGGCAGCCAGCACCGGACAAGCTGCCGGCACCGGGCAGTCCGCCGACAGCCCTCGTCCCGCGGAGAACGCCCCGATCCTCATCGGCACCTCGGGGTTCACGTTCGAGGACCTCGACCCGCAGACGACTCCGAACCTCTGGGCGATGATGCAGTCCTCCCAGATCGGGACGATGACCCCGCGCAGCGTCCGCTCCGTCAGCTGCCCCGTCGACGGGTGGCTCGCCGTGGGGTCGGGCCGCCGTGCCGCCGACGAGCCGCGGCAGCAGTGCCGCAAGCCCCAACCGCCGCTCGACGGCTGGGTCGCCGACTGGGACGTCTATCAGCAGGTCGCGCGCGGGGACAACTACGACGCCGCCCTCGGCGGTCTCGCCGATGCCGTCCCGGCGATCTCCGCCTACGGTCCGGGAGCCGCGATCGCCGCAGCCGATCCGAGTGGTCGCATCGACCAGTGGGAGCCGATCGCCGATGACATCGGCCTCCGAGCCGCCTCGGCGTCGGAATCCGGCGAGCTCGCCATCGTCGACCTCGGCAATTCGGAGGCCGACGGCTACTCGCTCAAGGACCTCGACCGCCGGGTCGGAGCGATCCTCACCGCGACCGGCTGGCTCGGCGCCGACCCGACGGCCGGGATCGGTGAGGGCACCTCGCCGATCATCTTCGCCTCGATCGCCGACGGCACCCACGACGGGTCCTCGATGCAGGCGACGATGATGCTCGAGCCCGGGGCCGAGCCGGGTCTCCTCACCTCCTCATCGACTCGACAGCCGGGGCTGATCCAGGTACCCGACATCGCGCCCACCCTCGTCCAGCTCAGCGGCGGGGAGACGATGGGCAACGTCGCGGGGGCGCCGATGACGTCCAACCCCGGCGGGTCGTGGGAGTCGCGCTTCCAGTCGGTGCTCGACCGGCAGGTCGCGGTGACGACGCAGAACGAGATCTCGACGTGGTTCTTCCCCGTCGTCGCCTCGCTCATGGCAGGGCTGCTCGCCCTCGCGTGGTTCCTCCGCCGCCGCCACCGGGAACTCGTCCACTCCACGGCGTACCGCCTCGGCGTCGTCTTCGCGGCGATGCCCGTGTCGACCTACCTCGTCAACGTCCTGCCGTGGGAGCGGGCGACGAACCCGGACATCGCGATGCTCGGCGCACTCGTCGGGTGGTCCGTCGTCCTCGGAGCACTCGCCCTCCTCGGACCCTGGCGCCGATCGCAGCTGGGACCGGTCCTCTTCGTCTCCGTCGTCACGGTGGGCGTGCTCGCCTACGACGTCATCACTGGCTCGCAGCTGCAGATGTCGACCCTCCTCGGCGAGCCTCTCCTCATCGCCTCCCGGTTCTACGGGATCGGCAACTCCGCGCTCGCGCTCTACTGCTGTGCCCTGCTGCTCGCCGTCGCCGGCTTCGCCTCCCTAGCGAGACGACCGCTGACGCGTCTGGCGATCGTCCTCGTGCCCGTCCTCCTCTCCTGTGTGCTGCTCGCCGCTCCGGGTCTCGGCACGAAGTTCGGGTCCGTGCCCACGCTCATCATCGGCGTCGCCTACCTCGCCCTCGCCTCGGCGGGCATCCGCTTCTCCGTCAAACGGCTCGGCCTCACCGTCGGCATCGCCGGCTTCGTCATGCTCCTCGTCCTCTTCCTCGACTGGCTGCGTCCGGCTGCCCAGCGCACGCACTTCGGCCGCTTCTTCGACTCGCTCATCAACGGTGAGGCGCTCGGTGTGCTCGCGCGCAAGATCGACATGAACATCGACATCCTCACGCAGTCGTGGATGACGGTCATCCTGCCGCTCATCATCATCGCCGTGTTCTGGGTCGCGCTCACCCCCGCACGCTTCTCGATGCACGGGCTCACCGCCCTCTATGCGCGCTTCCCGCTGCTGCGCGCGGCGATGATCAGCCTCGCCATCCTCCTCGGCGTCGGCACCTTCATCAACGACTCCGGAATCGTCGTCCCCGCCGTCGGCATCCTCTTCCTCGTCCCCGTCCTCGCCCATCTCGAGACGCACCCCCGCGCCGAGGCGACCGCGGGCCCCGGGCGCGCAACGCCGGGTTCCGGCGGGGCACGGGGTTCCGGCGGGGCTGCCGGTGGCACTGACCGTGCCCCCGGTAACGCTGACCGGGCATCCGGTAACGCTGACCGGGCCCACGGTGACGCTGACCAAGTCTCCGGTGGCACGGACGCGTCGGGTGACGCTCGTGCGAGGTCGGGGGCGGACCGTCATGCGTCGGTCGGCTCCGAGGCGCCGGCCGGTCGGAAGGACGCGGGGACCCCCAGCGATCGTCAGTCGTCCGACTGACCCCACCGCGAACGCGAAGCGCTGACAGCAGCGACGCCCCGACACCTGCGACAGTTTCCCGGCACTTGTGGGCTACGCGCGTGTTGACGATGCCGACGCCGGCGACAGTATCCCGGCACCTGCGGGCTGCGCGCGTCCGGACGTTCCCGACACCAGCGACGCCCAGACGTTCCCGACGTCGGCGACGCCCGACGTCAGCGACGGTGAGAACCAGGAACGCAGTCGGGAGTGCAGCGAGGGGCCGGGGAGATCACTCCCCGGCCCCTCGACTGAGCACCCATGTCACGCGCTGAGTGCTCTCACTCTCAGATGCTGATGTTCGCCTTCCGGCGCCGCACCACGGCGATGGCGGCGCCGCCGGCGACGATGAGCGCGAGTGCCGTGGCGACGAGGTTGAGGGCCTCGAAACCGGTGCGCGGCAGGTCGCCGCCGTCCTTCGAGCCCGACGCGTTCGACGCCGTGTCCGAACCGGCCCCCGAGCCCGCTCCCCCGCCGTTCGACGAGGCGTTCGCACCGTTCGCCGAGGCGTTCGCACCGTCGGCGGAGTCGTTCGCATCAGAGGAGCCCTGGTCAGAACCGTCGGCGCTGCCGCCGTTCGACGAGGCGTCCGAGCCGCCCTGATCCGAGCCATCGGCGCCGCCGCCGCCGTCGGCATCAGCACTGCCGCCGTCGGCGTCGGCTCCGGCGTCGGAACCGGACCCGCCGACGATCTGCGCCGTCGCTTCGAACGGGTGCGGCAGCGGCATCGGGTTGTTGTCCCACCAGTCGGCGTCGCCTGCCTGGAGCGTGGTCGTCACGGTGACCTCACCGGAGGCGTCCTCGGGTGCGGTGACGGTGATCGGAACCTCGTTCGTCCCCGCCGGGATCCCATCGAGCGTGATCGTCGCGGCAGCGGCCTGGGCCCCCGCCTCGGCGGCAGACGTCCCGGCCTCAGAGGTCGTGGCCGTCGCTGCCTGCGCGGTCCCCGCCTCGACGCTGTAGCCCTCGGGCACGTCGACGGTGACGTCGATGGGTCCGGGCACTTCACCCTGGGAATCCGTCTTGAGGACGAAGTCGCCGCTGGCTCCGGGGGCGATGCCGTCGGCCGGGGCGGTCAGCTCGGCGGTGAGGTCACCGGTGCTGATGACGTCCGTGGCCGCGTCGGCCTGCCGTTCGGACTTGTCGGGAGCCACCGGCGAGTTCTTCTGGAAGTAGTTCGTCCACGTCTCGAAGTCCGTGAGGCCGGAGAGCTCGAACGACCCCTTCGCAAAGGAGGAGAAGTTGTCACCGCCGGCGGCGAGGAAGCTCAGGGTCGCGACGCGGTAGTCCCGGTTCGGATCGATCTCCTCACCGTTGACCTTGACCGACTTCACACGCTCGCCGCGGGCCGCGGTCGAATCGTAGACGACGTCGAGCTCCTTGGAGATGCCGAGGTGGAGGAAGGGACGCGAGGCGCCGTCGGGCTGCCACTGCTCCTCGAAGAGACCGATGACGTCAGAGCCCTTCATCGTCACGACGCCGTGGTCGTTGGCGAACGGCAGCACCGCGTTGAGTTCGGCGGCCGTGACCTCGCACGGCTTCTCGTTGTTGTAGATGTCGTCGCACTTGAGGTCCGTGCGCAGTCCGCCGGGGTTCGTGATGCCGAAGTCCGCGGGCGCGAGCTGGGAGTCCTCGACCCCGTCCTTGAGTGAGTCGGCGACGAGGTTGCCGAGCGTCGACTCCGCCCCGCGGTCCTCCGCACCGTCCTCGGTGAACGCGCGCGTGATGTCCTCGGTGATCGTGCCCTCGACGACGGAGCCCGGGCCCTTCGCCTGCTCCTCGGCGTCAGCGACGATCTGCTTGACCTCGTCGACGACCGGCGAGGCGTAGTCCTTGTCCTCGGTCGGCAGCAGGTCCGAACTCGACGTCGTCCAATTGCCCGCACCGTCGGATTCGAGCTTGATCTGCCCGACGTAGGAGCCGTAGTTCCCGGCCTGGAGAACCGGCCGCGTGCGCTCGGGGTCACCGGGGACCGGGGCGTTGAAGTTCGATGCGAGGTGCGTATGGCCCGTGAGCAGGGCGTCGACGGAGGCATCGGCCTCGGTGACGAGCTTCTTGAACTCCGCGTTCGAGGCCTCCGCAGCCTCGAGGCTGTCGGTGGCAGAAGCGCCGAGGTGGGCCTCGACGACGGTCATGTCCGGCTGCTGATCCTCCGGCAGGGCCTCGAGCTCACCGGCGACGCGGTTGACGGCGTCGGTCGGGTCGCCGAAGTCGACATTGGCGATGCCCGCCGGGGAGACGAGCGAGGTGGTGTCCTGGGTGACGACGCCGATGACGGCGATCTTCACTCCGCCGACGTCGATCGTCGTGTAGTCCTCAAGACCGTCGACGACATCGGTGGTGCCCTTGTCGTAGACGTTCGCGGCGAGGTAGGGGAAGTCGGCCTCGGAGGCGACGCGGCCGGTGAGGTCGTCGATGCCCCTGTCGTATTCGTGGTTGCCTGTGGCCGAGCCCTGGAGTCCGATCGCGTTGAGGACGTCGATCGTCGGGGAGTCCTCCTGCGAGGACGACACGTAGGTCGAGGCCCCGATGCTGTCACCGGCGGCGATGAAGGCGGTGCCGGCGGCGTTGTCCTCGGCCGCGAACTTCGCGCGCTCCTCTTCGACCACCGAGGCGACCTGGGCTCCGGCTTCGGAGATCCGACCGTGGAAGTCCGTGATCCCCATGAGCTGGACCTTCGTGCCGGCCGGAGCGGCATTGGGGTCGGCGGTCGGCGCGGTCGTCGGGGCGGCCGAGGCTTCGCCGGGATCCGGTGCACCGGTCTCTGCCGGCGCGCTGTCGTCGGCGGGCTCCTGGGTCGAGGTCGATGATGACTCTCCGAGTCCGGCCGCGGCGACCGGCGCGGTCCCCGGCAGCGTCAGCAGCGAAACGGCGGCGCCGGCGGCGAGCACCTTGGGAAGAAGCTTCGACATAGATTCGCATCCTTGTGGTCGTGGTGTCCGCCGCCGGGCGGCGGGACGAGAAGAGGAACGAGCGTGATCATCGTGTCGCAGCGAAGCGAACGATGAGTGACGTGTACGTGAATCTACACAGGATTCTCACACCTGGGAAGAGGATTCCTCTCAAAATCGCGAGCGATGACGACAAGGACAGCAGTCGGAAACCACATTGTCGGGCCGCCGTCCTGGGCACGACGAGCGGCGCACGACCCGTCGTCCGGGCCGTGCGCCGCCGTCTCCGCTCAGTCCGAGCCGGGTTCGGTCCGAGCCGGGCTCAGTCCGAGCCGGACTCACCATGAGTTCAGCTCAGTCCGAGCCGGACTCAGGGCAAGTCGGACTCAGAGCTTCGCCTTGATCTTGTCGATGCGCTCCTGGCGCTTCTCCTTGCGTTCGGCCTTCTTCTCCTCCTTGACCTTCTGACGCGCGGCTTCGGCGGCGGCGTTGGCGGCGTCTTCGGCCGCGGCGACCTCGGCGAGCACGTCGTCCTCGGGACGGCGCAGCAGGGACGCACCGGTCGACTTCGCGAAGTCGTCGAGGACGGTGGGATCGGATTCGACGACCTCGGCGATCACACCGGTCTTCCCCGCCGGCAGAGCCGCACTGAACACGGAGAGCGCGTCCTCGGCGTCGAAGGAGCGCTCCGCGTCGACCGTCGAGCCGATGAGCGCACCGGCGGCGAAGCCGAGGAGCATCCCGAGCGGTCCGCCGAGGACGCCGATGAGCGCGCCGATGCCGCCTCCGCCGAGCGTCGAGAGGCCGAGGTCGTTGTCCTGGCCGTCGGTGACCCGCAGCTGGCCCTTGTCATTGCGTTCGACGACCGCCGAGGCGACGATCGAGAGCGCCTCGGAGTCGAGGTCGCGGAACTTGCTGAAGGCCTCATAGGCGGATCCTGAGTTGTCCCAGGTGAGGAGAATGATATTGGTTTCGGACATGGCACGCACCTGCTTTCTCCACGCGGCTCGGTCAGCCGCGAAGGTGGGGATGGAACGCCCCATCGGGGTCGGTGGGGTACTGAGAACTCCACCATCCCTGTAGTGGAGGGTCAATGACAGGTCATCAAGACGGATTGTTTTCCCAGGGGGCGGTCAGACTCGGCGACGAGGCGGCCGACGGGCGCGTCGCCACGGTGCCGTCGGTGCGGTGCCGTCGGCAATGTGATCCGCAGTCGAGCCGTCCCCTGCTCAGCCGAGGTCGCGGCGGGCCATCGTCTGCGCGGCCCGGGCCGCGTAGTCGGCCGGATCCGGGTAGCCCACCCCGGTGAGGACGAGACCGTGGGCCGGGGTGACGTGCATGGGTCCGGTCGCGGTGATCCCGGCGTCCGCCTCGGCGAGGAGCTCCGCGGGCCGGGTCACCGGCCACGCCCCCGACCCGACGCGGATGAGCCCGCCGACGAGCGCGCGGACCATGTGATGGCAGAACGCGTCGGCGCGGAGGTCGATCGTGATGACGGCGTCCTGGTCGCGGGCGACGTCGAGGTCGTGGAGGGTGCGGATCGTCGTCGCCCCGTCCCGCGGCTTGCAGAAGGGGAGGAAGTCGTGGAGCCCGCGGGCCTCATGCGCGGCCTCGGCCATCGCCTCGGCGTCGAGCTCCCCCTTGTGCCGGGGCGTCATCGCGGTGAGCAACGGGTCGAGGAACGACCGGTGGTCGGCCAGACGGTACTGGTAGGAGCGCCACAGTGCGGAGAAGCGGGCGTCGAAGTCGGCGGGCACCTCGGTCACGGCGTGGATGACGAGGTCGTCGGAGCCGTCGACGGTGAGCACACCGCGCAGGCGGGAGAGCAGGGCCTGCTCCGGCGACCGGGCCGATCGTCCGATGAGCTTGGCCAGTCCGGCCTCGTCGACGTCGATGTGGACGACCTGCCGCTGGGCGTGGACACCGGCGTCGGTGCGGCCGGCGACGACGGTGGCCACCTCGGTGCCGGTGACCCGGGCGAGCCCGTCCTCAAGGCTGCCCTGCACGGTGCGCTGGCCCGGCTGCTTCGCCCAGCCGTGGAAGTCCGTGCCCCGGTAGCCGAGGTCGAGGCGGAAACGGGTCACGCCTCGACCACTCCCCGCTCCGGTCCCTGGTCGGCGCTGTCGGCATCGCGCGCCGAGGCGGTCGCGCCGGTTCCGCGGGGCACGGTCGTGTCCGTTCCGTGGGGAACGGTCGTGTCCGCGACCGCCTCGGTGAAGTGCTCGCGCGGGGTGAAGACCCGGCCGAAGAGGCGCGAGAGAGTGCGCCGGCGCTGGTGGTGGTAGCGGTCGACGTTGGCGTTGTAGAGCCGGGAGACAGCGATGATGCGCTCGGAGAGGACGCTGAGCTGACCGTGGAGCAGCTGGACGGTCATGTCGAGTTCGTCGCGCATCCCCGTCGAGGCGTCGGGTCCGCCGGTCGCCTCGGCGCGGCGTCCCGGGAGAGCCGCGGCATCGTTGATCTCCGCCGTCAGGGCGTTCTCCGCGGCCGCTCCCCGAGGGCCGAACGGCGCGCGTTCGGCGGAGGCGAGCGCGAGTTCGAGCGGGGAGAGATCACGCGTCGTCACCTGCTGGAGGGTGCCGAGGTAGGCCGGGACGAGGGCATGCCGGGCGCGGAGTTCGACGACGAGCTGCCGTTTCGCCTCGTCGCAGAGGGAGCGGGCCATCGAGAGCTGGTTGAACCGGAGGATGATGAGCATGACCGCGGCGACGACGAGAACCGAGACCGCACCGGCGGTGACGATGGTCCAGAACACCCGGGCTCCTCTCACGTGCAGTCGGCCGAGGTGCCGGCGACCGCCTCGGCGGTTCAAGTTTACGCAGGGTTCACCCTCGTCGCGAACGCGTCGACCCCCGGTCACCTGGCCGGGCCGATTTCCGACAGTGGTCGCCGACACGTCGCCTGTCCGTCGCCGTGTCTTCACTCTGGCGGCGTGGACTGAGTGCTGTGAGAGTAGCGATCATTGCAGAATCCTTCCTCCCCAACATGAACGGGGTCACCCACTCACTCCTGCGGGTCCTCGAGCATCTGTCCGATCGCGGCGACGAGGTCCTCGTCATCGCCCCGGGCACTCGCCGCGACGGCCCCAAAGAGGTGTCGGGGGCGAGGATCGTGCGCGTCCCCTCGATCGCCCTGCCGAAGTACCGGCGCATCCGCGTCGCTCCCGGCGGCGTCACCCGGATCCGGCGTCTGCTCGAGAAGTTCTCCCCCGATGTCGTCCATCTCGCCAGTCCCTTCGTCCTCGGGTGGCGCGGGGTGCTCGCCGCGCAGAGCCTCGACCTGCCGACCGTGGCGATCTACCAGACCGAGGTGCCCGCCTATGCCGCGCGCTACGGGATGCACGGCATCGAGGCGATGCTGTGGACCCACGTGCGCAACATCCACCAGCACGCCTCCCTCACCCTCGCGCCCTCGTCGTACACGATCGCGCAGCTCCAGGGTCTCGGCGTCGCCGAGGTCGATCACTGGGCCCGCGGAGTTGACTCGAGCCGCTTCGACCCCAGCCACCGCTCCGAGCAGTGGCGGCGCTCGGTGGCTCCGAACGGGGAGCGGATCATCGGCTTCGTCGGTCGGCTCGCCGCGGAGAAGCAGGTCGAGGACCTCAGCGTGCTCGCCGATGTGCCCCATGCCAAGCTCGTCATCGTCGGCGACGGTCCGTGGCGGTCGAAGCTCGAGCGTCTGCTGCCGAACGCCCACTTCGCGGGCTTCCTCGGCGGGGACGCCCTCGCTCAGGCGGTCGCGAGCTTCGACCTCATGGTCGCTCCCGGTGAGCTCGAGACGTTCTGCCAGACGATCCAGGAGGCCATGGCCTCCGAAGTGCCGGTCATCGCCCCGGCCCGCGGCGGTCCCCTCGATCTCGTCGACTCCTCGCACACCGGGTGGCTGTATGCACCGAAGGACCTCGCCGCAATGCGTCAGCACGTCGTCGATCTCCTCGGCGACGAGGCCAAGCGCCGGGCCTTCGGCGTCGCCGGACGCCAGCAGGTGCTGTCTCGGTCGTGGAAGAGCGTGTGCTCCCAGCTCGTCGGCCACTATTCCCGCGCAATCGAGAATCCCACCCCGCAGGTCATGGGCCGCAGCTTCAACGTCCTCGCCTGGGCGGGTGCGGAAGGCACCACGACCCGCTGACGATCGAGCCGCCAGTGCCGGTGGCAGGCTGCGCACCCGGCCAACGCACCCGGCTGCGGCTCACTCCGTGCCGTCAGCGTTCGCGCCCTGCGCACGGGTGACCAGCCACGCGACATAGAACGAGAGGGGCAGCGCAGTGGCGTAGATCGCGATCGGCGAGACGATGCCGCTGCTGAGGGTCATCATGACGACGAGATAGACGAGAGCCCCGAGGAGCGCGAACCGGTCGGCCGGGACTGCTCGAACCTTCCGCCGCAGGCTCACCCACAGTCCCGCACCAGCGAGGATTGCGGCGATGACCTGGACGGATGACAATGCGCTCGCGGTCTCGGGCACGCTCTGTCCGTTGCGGCCGACGCTGATGACGGAGAAGAGCAGAGCGGCGATGATGACCAGGGGCATGCGATCCTCTCTTCGGTTGCGGTCCGCTTCCACCGTAACAGGACCACGCACACACGGATTCGCGTGCTCGCGGCGGCTCAACCCGCAGGTCATGGGCCGCAGCTTGGGCCTCCCTGAAATCGAGACGGACACTTCGCGTCGAGACCGACAGTTGTCAGTGCCGGTCTCGACGCGAAGTGTCCGTCTCGATGGCTGGGGCGTTACTTCCCGACCCACTCGGCGACGGTGACGACATCGGCCTGCCAGGGCAGCACCTTCTCGATGAGGACTCGGTGGACCTCCTCGTCGCGGTCGGCGCAGGCATCGGCGAGGATCGTCACGGGATAGTCGAGGTCGGCGGCCTGCCGCATCGTGGCGAGGACGACGCCGCGGGTGGCGATCCCGGCGAGCACGAGCTCGGTGGCCCCGAGGCCCCGGAGCACCTCGGCGAGGTCGCTGCCGCTGAACGCCCCGACGCGGCGCTTCGTCACGAGCAGCTCATCGTCCCGGCGCCCCATGACATCGAGGATCTGCGTCGCCTCGCTCTCCTCGGACAGGTCGCCGTGGGAGGCGATGCGCATGAACGGTGAGGTCTCGGGCAGCTCGGGATAACCGGGTCGCAGCGCCACGTGCACCCAGACGACGGGGATGCCGACCTGCCTGGCGTGGGCGATCGCGTCCTTCGTGCGGGCGACGACGTCAGCCTCGGCGAAGGGCCCGGCGATGCCGTTCTGGAAGTCCATGGCCAGCAGGACGGTGCCGGTGTGGTTCTTCATGAGCATCTCCCCTCTGTGCGGGGTCACTCGCCCCGCTGTCTCCGACGGTACTCCGGAGATCGGGTCATCGGGGTGGGCATCTCTGCTGGCGATCAGTCGACGATGCCGCGGGCGTCGAGGGCGCGCCCCGTGTCCTGCGCGTACTTCACCGATCGGAGGATCGCGGGCACGACCCGAGCCCTGAGGCTCGTCTCGAGCCCACGGGCGCGGGCGGCCCGGTCGGCGTCGGTCAGCAGCCCCGAGATGTGCGAGATCGCGCGGACCATGAGTCCGGCGGTCAGGGCGATGACCTCGGTGTCGACGCCGAGGCGGCGCAGCGGGGAGACGATCGCCGCGAACGCGTCGAGGAGCTGGCCGACGGTCGTCGTCAGAGTGAGCAGCAGTGCCGCCTGGACGCAGGCGAAGACGGTGCCGGCCACGGCCAGACCGGCCTGCAGGGTTCCGAAGAAGACCTGGAGGACCATGACGATGACGACGAGAACCGCCGCATACGCCCAGGTCAGGGCGAACCGTCGGACGGGCAGGCGGGCGCTGAAGCCGACGAGGACAAGGACGGCGAAGATCGACCAGTTGATGATCGGGTCGCGGAAGATCAGGGCGACAAGACCGATGACGGCGATTGCCGCGAGCTTCCACCCCGTCGGCACCCCGTGCAGCCAGCCCCGTTGCCTGCTCACCGTTCCGAAGAACTGAGGGCGACGCCGGACCCCGGCCCGCGACCGGCCCGCGCTTCGTGCCTGGCCGGCTTGGGTCTGCGCTGCCTGGGTCTGCCCTGCTTGGGTCTGCCCGGCTTGGGTCTGCGCTGCCTGGGTCTGCCCTGCTTGGTTCTGCCCTGACTCAGTCATGGGTCTCGCTCATGACGATCTCCCGGTAGGCCGCGACCGCCTCGGTGGGGGTGCCGTCGTGGGCGATGCGCCCGGCCTCGACGACGATGGCGCGGTCGGCGATCCCGGCGAACTCGAGGTCGTGTGTGGAGACGATGATGCGGACGCCGCGTCGGGCCACGAGGTCGTTCAGCCGTGCGCGCAGCCGCTCCCGGTTGCGCAGGTCGAGCAGGGTCGTCGGTTCGTCGAGGACGAGGATCTGCGGGTCGACGGCGAGGACGGCGGCGAGGGCGACGAGCTGCCGCTGCCCGCCGGAGAGCTCATAGACGCTGCGGTCGGCGAGGTCGGCGATCCCGAGTTCGTCGAGCACGGCGAGGGCCGCCGCCCGGCGTTCGCGTTTGGGCACGCGGCGGCGCAGGGAGAGTTCGATGTCCTCGAGTGGGGTCGGCATGACGAGCTGTGCGGCCGGGTCAGTGAAGACGAAGCCGACGTGAGAGCGCACCTCGGCGGGCTGCCGGGCGGGATCGATGCCGTCGATGAGGACCTGTCCGGCGTTGGCGGTGACGAGTCCGTTGAGCAGCTGGAGCAGCGTCGACTTGCCCGATCCGTTCGCCCCGATGACGGCGACCGCGGGCTCGGTGAGCCGCAGGTCGATGTCGGTGAGGATCGGCCGGAAGGCATCGCCTGTGGGAGTGTCGTCGACGACGCCGACCGTCACCCCGGACAGGGAGATCTCCCGGTGGTCCCTCGCCCGGGCAGGGGTGGATCCGGCCGACACCGAGGCGGCCCCGGGGTCTGCGGCGGACCCGGGCACCGCCTCGGGGTCGGCTGCGGACCCGGGCACCGCCTCGGCGGTCGATGGGGCGTTCGATGATGGGCGGCGGCGGAAGATCACTCGGCGTCCGGGATCTGGGGGCGGACGCCTCGGCGGCGGAGGATGTCGGGGAAGGCCCGGTGGATGAGCAGGGCCACGGACACCGCGAGGATGTTCTTGATGATGTCACCGGGCCAGTAGATGAGGTCCGCAGCGAAGGCGACGCCGAGCGGGAGGTCGCCGTTGATCGACATGCCGAGGATGCCGAGCGGGTGGTTGAGCAGGAAGCTCGCGCCGAGGGAGCCGAGGAACATCGCGACCCACAGGGCCGCGCCCCGATAGCGGCGCAGCGCCCAACGGGCGACGAATCCGGCGGCCAGGGCGTAGAGGGTGAAGGAGATGATGTAGCCGGCGCTCGGGCCGGCGAGGACGGCGATGCCGCCGCGCATCCCCGAGAAGATCGGCAGTCCGAGCAATCCGAGGACGACGTAGAGCCCGACGGCGGCGGCCCCGCGCCACGGGCCGAGGACGAGGCCGCACAGCGCCACAGCGAAGGTCTGCAGGGTGATCGGCACGCCCACCGGGCCGACGGGGATCGGGGGCAGCATCGCGAACGCCGCGAGCAGGGCGGCGAAGACCGCGATGAGCGCGATGTCGCCGGCCCGGCTCGGGGTCTTGAGCGAAGCGGTGCCCGCCGAGGCGGCGGTGCTGTCTGCGTGGGTCATGGGTTCTCCAACGGTCGGGTCGTCCCGGGCCTCACCCGGGCTGACCCCACTGTAGCTGAACACCGTTCAGGAGTTGTCGGCGGGGCACAGATCGTGCCCCGCTTCTTGGCAGGGCTCGACCCAGCGCCCGACCCAGGGCCCGACGCGGCACCCGACCCAGCGCCCGACTCGGCACCGGTCGCGGCACCCGCGGACGCCCGAGGTCACCGCACACGAGCGGCGCTCACTCCCATTCGATCGTGCCCGGAGGCTTCGAGGTGACGTCGAGGACGACGCGGTTGATGTCATCGACCTCGTTGGTGATCCGGTTCGAGATCACCGAGAGCGTGTCGTAGGGGATCCGCGTCCAGTCGGCGGTCATCGCATCCTCGCTCGAGACCGGTCGGAGGACGACGGGGTGGCCGTACGTGCGGCCGTCACCCTGGACGCCGACGGAGCGGACATCGGCGAGGAGGACGACCGGGCACTGCCAGATCTCACCGTCGAGGCCGGCCTTCGTCAGCTCCTCACGGGCGATCGCGTCGGCCCGGCGGAGGATCGCCAGGCGCTCCTCGGTGACCTCGCCGATGATGCGGATGCCGAGGCCCGGGCCCGGGAAGGGCTGACGGGAGACGATAGCCTCGGGCACGCCGAGTTCACGGCCGATCGCGCGCACCTCGTCCTTGAACAGGGCGCGCAGGGGTTCGATGAGCTGGAACTGGATGTCCTCGGGCAGCCCGCCGACGTTGTGGTGGCTCTTGATGTTCGCGGTGCCCGACCCGCCGCCGGATTCGACGACGTCGGGATAGAGGGTGCCCTGGACGAGGAAGCCGATCTCCTCGCCTTCGTCCTTGGCCTCGAGGACGAGGTCGGCGGCGGCGGTCTCGAAGGTGCGGATGAATTCGCGCCCGATGATCTTGCGCTTCTCCTCCGGGTCGGTCACCCCGGCGAGCTCCTTCATAAACCGCTCACGGGCGTCGACGGTGACGAGGCGGACGCCGATCGAGTTGACGTAGTCGTTCTCGACCTGTTCCCGTTCGCCTTCGCGCAGCAGCCCGTGGTCGACGAAGACGCAGGTGAGCTGATCGCCGATCGCCTTGTGGACGAGGGCGGCCGCGACCGAGGAGTCGACGCCGCCGGAGAGCGCGCAGATGACCTGCTTGTCCCCGACCTGCTGGCGGATGAGGTCGACCTGTTCGTCGATGACGGACTCGTTCGTCCAGTCGGCCTCAAGACCGGCGACCCGGTAGAGGAAGTTCTCGAGGATCTTCTGCCCGTTCTCGGAATGGAGGACCTCAGGGTGCCACTGGACGCCGGCGAACTTCCGTTCGGGGTGCTCGAACGCCGCGACCGGGGTGTCGGGAGTCGAGGCGAGGACAGTGAAGTCCGCGGGCGCCTCGGCGACGGAGTCCCCGTGGGACATCCACACGGTGTAGGCATCGGGGGTCTCGGCGAGCAGTGCCCCCTGGTCGGCGACGGCGACCGGAGTCGAGCCGTACTCGCGCTTGTCGGTCTTCGCGACGCGACCGCCGAGGCTCGTCGACATGAGCTGGAACCCGTAGCAGATGCCCATCGTCGGGACGCCGAGGTCGAAGACCGCCTCGTCGAAGGGCGGCGCCGCCTCGTCGTTGACGCTCGAGGGTCCGCCGGAGAGCACGATGGCCACGGGGTTCTTGGCCGCGAACTCGGCCGCCGGGGCGTCATGGGCGATGATCTCGGAATACAGTCCCGCCTCACGGATCCGGCGGGCGATGAGCTGCGCGTACTGCGCGCCGAAATCGACCACGAGAACAGGAGGCACCTGTGTGCTCTGGGGGTTCGTCATGCCCCCAAGTCTAATCAACGGCAGGACGCGCCGGATCGCCGGCTCCGGACGGAACTCAGCGACCGCCTCGGCGAGGGTCCTCAGCTCCTGGGAGCGACGACGACCGCGGCGGCGAGCTCAGCTTCGACCTGACGGTGGATGCGGCGCTCGAGGATGAACGACATCACCGGAACGACGCCGGCGAGGGCGAGGATGAGGTAGCGGCCGAGGCTCCAGCGCATCTGCTGATTGAGCCAGAAGCAGCCGATGAGGTAGACGACGTAGCACCAGCCGTGGCTGATCGCGATCGCCGCGGCGAGATTGAAGTCACCGAACATCAGCGCCGTCGACGGGTCCGGGGCGATGAGGTACTTGTAGATCATCTCGACCGTGAGGATCATGAGCATCGTGCCGGTGATGATCGCCATGACGCGATAGAACTTCAGGGCATTGCGCGCCGAGGTGAAGCGCTTGACGCTCCACAGGTTCGACTCGTCGACCTCGGGGCGGGAATCGAGGTTCTCGGGGTGGTCGCTCACGCTTCGGGTCCTTCGGTCGTGGTGCTGGCAGTCGGGGAGGGCTGGGTCTGGCTGTCGGCTCTGCGCGGTTTCGCCCCGCCGTGCCGGTGGGCGGGCAGTCCGGTCAGCCCGGACATCACCTCGGGGTCGATCCGCGCCTGGCCGGCAGGTTTGACGATGACGTAGTCGCCGCCGGTGGACGGGTCCTTCCCGTTGCCCCCGGCCTCGCCGAGGCGGGTCCTGACGTAGTCGTCGCGCAGCAGCTGCCACCACATGTAGAGGGCCATGCCGGCGAAGATCAGCCATTCGATGGCGTAGACCGCCGACTGCAGGTTGAAGCCGCCCTCGTCGCGGGTCGTCGTCGTGTCGACCTGGGTCAGTCCCCCGGTGCCCACCGAGGCGGCCGCGCCGGTGGCGGACTCGGGCATGAGGAAGCCGGAGTACGTGAGCAGGTCGGGGAAGAGGTTGATGAGCTGCGAGGTCGAGACCGTCTTCACCTGCCCTGGCGGCAGGTCGGTGCCGGGTTCGGGCCCTTCGACGGGACCGATGCGCGCCACGAGCGACACCGGGCCCTCGAGCGCCCGTGAGTTCATCGCCGTCGCCTCGTCGGTGGTGAAGCCGCGGAGGACGGGGATGGCGATCGTCTTGCCGGTCGTGTCCGCGACGGCTCCCTCGCCGAGGCGGGCGTCATCGGGGGCGAACATCGTGACGACCCAGTACCCCTCTTCCCCGTCGTTGATCCGGCCGGGAACGACGACCTGGTCGTCGGGCAGCCAGCGGCCGGTGAGACTGACCCGCTGATCGGCGAGGATGCCCGGCATCGGGGCCTGGGCGCCCATCAGCTCGTTGAAGTCCTTCGTCTCGTCGACATCGGTCGAGGACACGACCTCGTTCTTGTGCTGGGCACGGTCGACCTGCCATGCCGACAGTCCGACGAAGCAGCTGACGAGCACGAGGACGAAGACCAGGGACCCCAGCCATTTGGGAGTCAGTGCCAGACGGAACAGATCAGACCACCGATCCAGGCTGGTACGGGGACACGGTGACGTCGACGCGCTGGAACTCCTTGAGGTCGACGTACCCGGTCGTGGCGAGCGCCCGGCGCAGCGCACCGGCGAGGTTGAGTTCGCCGATCGCAGTGCGACCGGGACCGAAGAGGACCTGTTCGAGGCTGCCGACCGTGCCGAGTTCGACGCGGTGGCCGCGCGGCAGCTCGGGATGGTGGGCCTCGGCGCCCCAGTGCATGCCGCGGCCGGGGGCCTCCGTGGCGCGGGCGAGCGCAGTGCCGAGCATCACGGCGTCGGCGCCGACGCCGAAGGCCTTGACGATCTCACCGCTCGTGCCCAGACCGCCGTCGGCGATGACGTGGACGTAGCGGCCGCCGGATTCGTCCATGTAGTCGCGGCGGGCGGCGTGGACATCGGCGATCGCGGTGGCCATCGGGGCGTGGATGCCCAGCGTGCGCCGCGTCGTCGCCGCCGCTCCCCCGCCGAAGCCGACGAGGACGCCGGCGGCACCCGTGCGCATGAGGTGGAGGGCGGCGGTGTAGGTGGCGGCCCCGCCGACGATGACGGGGACGTCGAGTTCGTAGATGAACTGCTTGAGGTTGAGCGGCTCGGCCTGGCTCGAGACGTGTTCGGCCGAGACGGTCGTGCCGCGGATGACGAAGATGTCGACACCGGCATCGACGACGGTCTTGTAGAACTGCTGCGTGCGCTGCGGGGTCAGGGCACCGGCGACGGTGACCCCGGCGTCGCGGATCTCCGCGAGACGCGCGGTGATGAGTTCGGCCTGGATGGGCGCGGAGTAGAGCTCCTGCATCCGGGACGTCGCCATGTCCGAGGGCAGCTGGGCGATCTCGGCGAGCAGCGGGGCGGGGTCCTCGTACCGGGTCCACAGGCCCTCGAGGTCGAGGACGCCGAGACCGCCGAGGCGGCCGAGCGCGATGGCGGTGTCTGGCGACATCGCCGAGTCCATCGGCGCGCCGATGAACGGCAGCTCGAAATGGTAGGCGTCGATCTGCCAGGACAGGGAGACATCCTCGGGATCGCGGGTGCGACGTGCGGGGATGATGGCGATGTCGTCGAGCGAATAGCCCCGACGACCGCGCTTGCCTTTGCCGATCTCGATTTCAGAACTCACGCGCACAGCCTATCCCACCGGACTCTCAGGAGGTCTCAGCCGACTGTGAGGGAGAGCGCGACTGCGGAGGCAGGTCAGTGCCGGGGTGCGGCCGCGCGAATTGCCTCCCGGAGGCGGATCCCGCTCGATTTTCGCCGCGAAGTCGAGCGGGATCTACCTCTGGACGTCGTTCGGGGTGCGATGTCCGGGGTGAGCAGCTCAGGGGAAGCGGTCGGCGGCGACCGCCTCGGCGGCGGAGGCGAAGGCCCGCACGTGCGGGAGGTGGGCTTCACGGTCACGGACATGCATGACGACGCGGCGCACGGGGGTCGGGTCGGTGAGGTCGACGGCGACGAGGCCGGGCGACAGGTGCTCGGTCGAGAGACGGGGCAGCACGGTCACGGCGAGGTTCGCGGCGACGAGGGCGAGCGCGGCGTAGTCGTCCTCGGAAGCGGCGAACATCGTCGGCTCGAACCCGGCGGCGGCGCACGCGAGATCGACGACGCGGCTCGTCGGGCCGTTCCACAGGTCGTAGTTGACCCAGCGTTCGTCGGCGAGCTCCTTGAAGGGCACGAAGTCGCGGCCGGCGAAGGGGTGGCGTTCGGAGACGACGACCCGGTAGTCGTCGTCGAAGAGCACGGTGCGCGACATCCCCGGCAGGCTGCCCTCCTCGTCCTGAGGGACCTCGTTGCGGATCTCGATCGTGCAGTGGCTGCGGCGGACCTTCGCCGGTTCGTTGAGCTGGATGTCGAAGCGCAGGTCCTCGTGCTCGAGGGCGACGGGACCGATGATGTCGGGCAGAAGGACGGCGTTGAACGAGGTGAACGCCGCGATCCGCATCCGCGGGCGGTGGACGGCGCTGAAGCTCTCGACGAGGCCGTCGAGGCGGCCGAGGCCGGTGAAGACGTCGGAGGACTCCTCGGCGAGGCGGCGCCCGAGTTCGGTGATCTCGATCCCGCGTCCCGACCGGCGGTAGAGCTCGGCTCCGACGGCCTTCTGCAGGGTCGTGATGTGCTGGCTCACGGTGGCCGGGGTGTAGTTGAGGCTGCGCGCGGCGGCGACGACCGAGCCGGTCGCGACGACGGCCCGCCACACGCGCAGGCGCTGGAGATCCCACATGCGTCCAGGGTAGCCGAGATCGTTCGGTGACGCCTGATGATTGTTTGAGAATGATTGCTTTTCGCAACGCTTTTTCTGCGGCAGACTGGTCATCGGCGTGATTCGCGCCCGCCGTGTCTCGGTCGCTGTCGGCCGGCATCCGGCTCGTTCGTCCCCGCCAGCACGTGCACCACCACCCCGACAGGAGTCCCATGACCGGTCCTGAGCTCATCACCATCGCCGGCGCCGCCACCGTTCTCGCGGTCACCCCCGGACCCGAGACGATCCTCACCGTGCGGCTCTCGGCACTGCGCCGCAAGGCCGGGCTCATCTACTCCCTCGGTTCGGCGACCGGCATGACGATCTGGATGATCGCCGCGCTCACCGGGATCTCCGCACTGCTCACCGCCTACCCCTCGGCACTCCTCGTGCTCAAGATCGTCGGCGGCGCCTACCTCTGCTTCCTCGGCGTCCTCGCCGCTCGGCAGGCGCTGAAGATCCGCCGCGAACTGCGCGGCACCGCCCCGCTGGGACCGGTCGGCGAGATCGCGGCGGCCACCGATGACATCGTCGCCGACGACCTCGTCGCCGAGGTGGCCCCGGCCAAGGGCGCCCACCCGTGGGGCCAGCTCGCCTCGATCATCTCCTACCGCCGCGGCCTGCTCTCCTCCCTGTCGAATCCCAAGGCGGGTCTCTTCTTCCTCGCCGTCATGCCGACGCTCGTCCCCGCCTCCCCCGCGGGCACCGACTACGTGCTCCTCGTCGCGATCGTCGTCGGGCTGCTGCTCGCCTACCAGATCCTGCTCGCCCTCATCGCCGGATTCGCCGCCGCTGCCCTCCAGCGCCGCAGCACCGACTTCTGGATCGAAGCCGTCTCCGCAGGCATCCTCGTCGTCATGGGCATCACGGTCGCCGCCATCCCGATGTGACGCCCCCGCCGGTTGTGGTGTGAGCGGCGCGGCCTCCCATCGCACGGCCGCCGCGACGACACACCTGCACCGCGGCCCGTGTCGGCCAAAAGTACAACTGCGGACGACTGATCGCCCGCCGTTCTGCTTTTGGCCCGCAGAATCTCAGCGCCCCGCACCGTTCGCCCGCAGATCGACTTTTCGCCAACGCCACATGCGGCGCGGCATCTCGCAACACGATCGGTGCGACGACACACCTGCGCCGCAGCTTGTGTCGGCCGAAAGTACAACGGCGGACGACTGATCGCCCGCCGTTCTCCTTCTGGCCCGCAGAATCTCAGCGCCCCGCATCTTTCGCCTGCAGATCGACTTTTCGCCCTCGCCACCCTCGGCGCGGCACTGCCTATCGGCGCGACATGGCCGGGTGACACGGCGGGACGGCACGGCGACTGGTGCGGGCGGAGAGGCGACCCTGGCGACCGCCACCACACGCGACGGCGCCGGTGCCCGAGATCGCTCTCGGACACCGGCGCCGCTGACTTCTGTCCCGGCCGAACCGCCACCGCGGAGAATGCGGCGAGCGGCTCGGGCCGGGTCAGGCTCAGTCGCTGTGGCTGGGGCCGTCGCCGCGCGGACCGTCACCGACCGAACCCGCGCCGGGGCCGGCACCGGGAGCCGCACCGCCGCCGACCGGACCGGCACCGGTTGCGCGGCCGGTCGCACCGCCGAGGCGGTCGCCGGTCGGATCTCCGACCGAGGACTCGACGACATCGGCCGCTTCATCCTCGACCTTGCCGAGCAGTCGCGAAGCGGCCTCCCGACCGCCGAGGCCGAACGCGAGTGCGGCGGCCGCGGCTCCGCCGATGACGACGGCACCGAACGCGAGGTTGATGATCGAATCGGCGATGCCCATGTAGCGCAGGCCCATCGCGATGAAGAGCGCGATCGCCGAGTAGCGCAGCACCTTGCTCGCGAGGTTGTTCGTGATGAACTTGCCGATGAGCGCCGCGATGAGGAAGCCGGCCGCGATGATCACCGCGCCGAAGAGGACGCTGCCGCCCAGCGCGAGGATCTCATTGAGGATGTTGGTGATCTCGGGGAAGCCGAGCATCCTCGTGGCCATGATCGCGAAGAAGATCATGATGGCGACTTGGACGATCTTCGTGATCACCGACGACGCGCTCGTGCCCGCGGGGAAGATGCCGATCGAGTCGATCGCCTTGTCGGTGCCGACACCGCGGAGGATCTCCTCGAGCAGGTTGCCGAGGAACTTCGCGATCACCCAGCCGATGGTGAGCAGGATGGCCGCGGCGATGATGAGCGGGATCGCCTGGAGGAACATCTCGAGCATCTGCTGGGCGGGATCGGAGATCGCTGCGATGCCGAGCACCTGCAGCGCCGCGATCGAGACGACGATGATGATGATTCCGAAGACGAGATTGCCGACGAGGTTGACGACCCGAGCGTTCGCATCGGCCTGCGCGTTCGGCTGGCCGTAGCCCTGCTGACCGGTGTGGCCCTGCTGACCGTAACCCTGCTGACCCGGGTGACCCTGACCTGGATGGCCTTGGCCGGGCTGCCCCTGCGGCGGCATCGGCTGACCCTGCGGCGGCTGACCACCGGGCTGCCCCGGTCCCGCCGGTCCGCCCTGGCCCATGGGCGCACCCTGCTGGTCGAGGTTCGCGTTCGGCTGCGACGTGCCACCGGGACGGCGGAAGCCCCCGTCGGAATCGGCGACGCTGACCGCACGGTCGCCGATCGACTTGAACTTCGAGGTCAGTCGGCTGAGATCGACGGCACCAAGGGCGGTGACGACGAGCTGCTTGGCGATCTTCGCGAACACATAGCCGATGAGGAAGATGAAACCGGCGCCGATGATGTTGGGAAGGAACCCGAAGATTCCATTCGCCAGTCCCTGCAGCGGCGTGAGCACCTGATCGAGGGCGAACAGCTGGAGGACCGCGATGAGACCGAGGATCCAGATGACGAGTCCCGCGATCTGCCCGACCGAGCGGCCGATCTGCTGACCGTTGTGCCCGTCTCTCTGCAGAGCCGGGATCTTGGCCACGAGCTTGCCGATGGCCCATTTGACGATCGATGCGACGATCCACGTGACGATGAGAATGAGAATTGCAAGGCCCACATTGATGAGGACCGGCCATATGTCTTGCATTTCCGTTGTCTCCTTCGGATTCTGCGGACTAACAAGGCGTCATTGCCGCTTGTTGATTCGGAGCCTATTCGAATGGAGCACACCGGACAAGGGTGCGTCGGCTTTCATCTCGGATTTCGACCGAAATGACAATCGGCGACTGCGCCATTCATCCGTTTATTTCAATGCCTTAACAAGACGTTCATATGGCGATCACAATTGTGCATCGAGAACGCATTTCGGCGGCCGGCAGGTCGAGCCGCTCACCGACCTGACCTCGAACGGAAGGCATTCCCGGCGCGCGTCCTCAGCGATGACCAGAGTGACCGCCGAGCTGCCGGAATGGTCGGCATTCGTCTGCCCCGGACGCGAATAGCGGTCAATGCGCGCGGCCGGCGGCGAATGCAAGAATGGCCGCGAAACGGATCGATCCGAGTCCGCATTCGCTCACCGCCGCGCCGCCGGGGAATCGCTCATCAGCCGCAGAATCACCTCGACGGATCGCCCGAGAATCGTCCTGTGATCGTTGACAATGACCCGGCAATTACTCCGCGGAGAATTCCACCGGCACGTTGTCGATGAGCCGGGTCGTGCCGACGGTGACCGCGGCGAGCAGCAGCGCCGAACCGCGGAAATGGTCGGCCACCGGCTGCAGGGTCGCCGCGTCGACGAGACTGAGGTAGTGGACCCTGACGTCGGGTCCGCCGTCCGCCTGGGCCGACTCAATGCCGATGTCGAGCACCCGGCGGGCGACTTCGAGGGTGTCGGGCGGCAGCGCATTGTCGATGCGCACCGCCTTCTCCGCCGCCGCCAGTGCGCGGGGAATCGCGAGCGCCGCAGCCCTCTCCCCCGGGCTGAGGTATTCGTTCCGGCTCGAGGTCGCCAGGCCGTCGCGGTCGCGGACGACGGGCAGGCCGATGAGCTCGATATCGAAGTCGAGGTCGGCGATGAGTCGCCTGACCAGGGAGAACTGCTGGATGTCTTTGAGCCCGAAGACGGTGACATCGGGCTCGATGAGGGTGAAGAGCTTCGTCACGACCGTGAGCACCCCATCGAAATGGCCGGGCCGGTCGGCTCCTTCGAACACCGCACCCATGCGTCCGCCGGTGACGGTGACCTCGGGGGCCGACGGGTACATCTCGATGAACGCCGGGGCGAAGACGAAATCGGCTCCGGCCTCCTCGCACGCGGCGATGTCCTCGGCGAAGGGGCGCGGGTAGCGCGTGAAGTCCTCGCCGGGGCCGAACTGGAGCGGATTGACGAAGATCGACACGACGAGGTGGTCGGCCGTCTGCCGGGCACGCTCCATGAGCGCGCGGTGCCCGGAGTGGAGGGCGCCCATCGTCGGCACGAGCGCGACCGTCCCGGTCTGCCGCTTCCGCCACTCCCGCAGCGCGGGAATCCCGCCGATCTCCAGGCCACCGGCCCGGTTCTCAGTCCCCGACGCCTCCGCGCCCGAGGTCGCAGCACCCGATGCCTCCGCACCCGAGGTCGCAGCGCCCGGCTCAGCCGCTCGCGCCCCCGATGCACCCGACCCGTCCGCCTGCGACCCCTTCGCCTGCGCCGACGACATCACTCGAAGCTCCGCTCGGGTTCGGGGAACTGTCCGCCGGCCACCTCGGCGACATAGGTCTCGACCGCCTCGGTGAGGACGGATCGGACATCGGCGAAGCGCTTGACGAAACGAGGTGCCTTCCCCGGCCGCAGACCCGCCATGTCCTGCCACACGAGGACCTGCGCATCGCAGTCCGCGCCGGCCCCGATGCCGACGGTCGGGATGCTCAGCTCGGCGGTGACCTGGGCGGCCAGCGGGGCTGGCACCATCTCCATGACCACGGAGAACGCCCCCGCCTCGGCGACGGCACGGGCATCGGCGAGCAGGGCGTCGGCGGCATCACCGCGGCCCTGGACGCGATAGCCTCCGAGGTTGTGCTCGGCCTGCGGGGTGAACCCGATGTGCGCCATGACGGGGATCCCGGCCGCGGTGATCGCGCGGATCCGGGAGGCGACCTGCTGCCCGCCTTCGAGCTTGACGGCGTGGACCTCGGCCTCCTTCATGAAGCGCACGGCCGTGGCGACGGCCTGCTCATCGGAGATCTCGTAGCTGCCGAAGGGCAGGTCGGCGACGATGAGGGCCCGCGAGGTCGCGCGGGCGACGGCGCGGGCGAGCGGGATGAGCTCGTCGACGGTCACCGGCAGCGTCGTGTCGTAGCCGAAGACGTTGTTCGCCGCGGAGTCGCCGACGAGGAGCGCCTCGACTCCCGCCTCCTCGAAGAGCGCGGCGGTGTACTGGTCGTAGCTGGTCAGCATCGCCCAGCGCCGTCCCTCGGCCTTCGCCTTGAGCAGATCGACGGTGCGCACGCGCCGCGGCGGTGCCCCCGACCCGTACACCGGCGTCGTCTCTGTCTGCCTGCTGTCGTCTGCCGCATCGGGCATGGGAATCCTCTGTGGTTGGCTGTCTCGGCGCGCACGGTGGGCCGGGGCATCCGCGCGGTCGCGCGCTGCCTGCCTGCACCGGTCGCAAGCACCGTTGTCATGGAGCCGGCCCGGATCGCGAGCCTGCCACCAGCGTACCCGGGTCCGCGTCGGTTGCACTTTCCCGCCACAGATGATTAAGCTCAAAAGTGCGCAAATAAGGTGCCGAACCCCGAAGGACGACGATGACCACGACAGCCTCGATCGAGCTCACCCTCAAAGACATCTCCGCCGGCACCACCGCAGGATCGATGTGCGGCGACGACCTCGTCACCGCACCGTGGGACGTCGACGCCTCCCCCGGCTACGGCCCCGGCGCTTCGACCGCTGACCCGGTCCCCGCCTCGGCGCCGCGTCAGGGCGAGATCCCGCAGGAGTACCGGGACGCCTCGGCGGATGAGCTGCGGGAGCGGATCATCGCCGCCAAGACTGCGCTCGGTGACCGCGTCGTCATGCTCGGCCACCACTACCAGCGCGTCGAGGTCGTCGAACACGCCGACTACATCGGGGACTCGTTCATGCTCGCCGGTGCCGCCCAGAACCATCCCGACGCCGAGGCGATCGTCTTCTGCGGCGTCCACTTCATGGCCGAGACCGCCGACCTCCTCTCGACCCCTGACCAGGCCGTCATCCTCCCCAACCTCGCCGCCGGGTGCTCGATGGCCGACATGGCGACGATCGATGAGGTCGAGGACTGCTGGGAGCAACTGGCCGAGCTGTGGGGCACCGCACCCGACGCATCCGGCAAGGTGCCCGTCGTCCCCGTGACGTACATGAACTCCTCGGCCGCGATCAAGGGATTCTGCGGCCGCAACGGCGGAATCGTGTGCACCTCATCGAACGCCGAGGTGGTGCTCGACTGGGCCTTCGAACGCGGGCACCGCGTCCTCTTCTTCCCCGACCAGCACCTCGGCCGCAACACCGCCATCGACATGGGCATCGACCCCGGCCGGATGCCCCTGTGGAACCCCCGCCGACCGCTGGGCAACAACACCGCCGAGGTCCTCGACGACGCCCGCGTCATCCTCTGGCAGGGCTTCTGCTCCGTCCACAAGCGCTTCACTCCCGCCCAGATCGCTGCCGCCCGTGCCGCGAATCCGGACGTCCGCGTCATCGTCCACCCCGAGTGCCCGCGCGAGACCGTCGCCGCCGCCGACGAGTCCGGGTCGACGGCCTACATCACGAAGGCGATCGAAACCGCTGCCGAACCGACCGCGTTCGCCATCGGCACGGAGATCAACCTCGTCCAGCGGCTCGCCGCCGACCATCCCCAGCACGAGATCTCCTGTCTCGACCCCGTCGTGTGCCCGTGCTCGACGATGTACCGCATCCACCCCGGCTACATCGCGTGGGTCCTCGAATCCCTCCTCGACGGTCGGGTCGTCAATCAGATCACGGTCGATGCCGAGGTGGCCGACCCGGCCCGGGTGGCACTCGACCGGATGCTCGCCGCGAAGCCGAGGATCTGACGTGGGCCACGTCGTCGTCATCGGCTCCGGCATCGCCGGCCTGACCACGGCCCGGCACCTGGCCGGCGCCCACGAGGTCACCCTCGTGACGAAGGACCGCCTCGGCGACTCGAACACGGCGCTGGCCCAGGGCGGTATCGCCGGAGTGCTCAGCCCCGATGACTCCGCTGCCGCCCACATCGCCGACACGCTGACCGCCGGTGTCGGGCTCTGCGATGCGAGCGCCGTCCGGGTGCTCTGCACCGAGGGTCCCGCGCGCATCCGTGAGCTCGCGGAGACCGGGGTGCGCTTCGATCGCCGAGGCGGGACCGGCGATCCCGGGCCTGCCGGCGGGCTGGAGCCCCGCGTCGATCCGCTCGATCCCGCAGGGTGGGAGCGGGGCCTCGAGGGCGCGCATTCCGCGGCCCGGATCTATCACTCCGGCAGGGATGCGACGGGGCGGGCGATCGTCGAGGCCCTCGGCTCCGCGGTCCGCACCGAGGCGGACGCCGGCCGGATCGCAGTGCGGACGGAGACGATGCTCGTCGACCTCGTCACCGGGCCTGCGCAGTCCGCCGAGCCTGCGGCGGCTGCCGGGGCGCCGGCGGTGACAGGGGTCCGCGTGCATGGGCGCGACGGCGTTGTCGAGTGCATCGCCGCCGATGCCGTCGTCCTCGCGACCGGCGGGGCCGGACAGCTCTTCGCCCACACGACGAATCCGCCGGCGGCGACCGGTGACGGTCTCGCCGCGGCGATCCGCGCGGGCGCGGCCGTCAGCGACCTCGAGTTCGTCCAATTCCATCCCACGGCGTTCGCCGGATCGGGCTTCCTCGTCTCCGAGGCCGTCCGCGGTGCAGGGGCGCTGCTCCGCGATGCCCGCGGTCGACGGTTCATGCCCGCGATCGATCCGCGCGCCGAGCTCGCACCGCGCAATGTCGTCGCCCTCGCCCTCCGCCGGACGATGGCCGGACAGAACGGTCGGCCCTGTCACCTCGATGCGCGGGCGATCCCCGACGTCGATGCCCGGTTCCCGAGCATCGCCGCGCACCTGTCTGCCCACGGGCTCTCGCTCGCCGACGACCTCATACCCGTCACCCCCGCCGCGCACTACGTCATGGGCGGCATCACCACCGACCTCGAGGGGCGCACCTCGCTCGAGGGCCTCTTCGCCGTCGGCGAGGCAGCCTGCACGGGCGTCCACGGAGCCAACCGTCTCGCCTCGAACTCCCTGCTCGAAGGCGCGGTCTTCGGAGCGCGGGCCGCCGCCGCGATCACCGCCGACCTCGACGAGGAGACGCACAGCGGAATGACGCTCGCCGGCACGACGGCATCCGGCACCAGAGCCGAGGAGAACCGAACCGCATCGGCACCGAACCGGGAGACCGCCTCGGCGACCGACGAGCTCCATCGCCCAGCGCCGCTGTCGCGCACGGCGCTGCAGGCGCTGGCCTGGCAGCACCTCGGCCTCGAACGCACCGCTGCCGGCCTCACCGAACTCCTCGACCACCTCGGCGCCGGATCGAACGACCGCCCAGGCACGCCACAAGGAGACGACCTTCGCCCGAGTGACGACGTTGTGCTCGAACGGCATGACCTCGAAACCGCGAATCTCACGCTCATCGCACGGACGATGGCCGGGCACGCTCTGGCTCGCACCGAGAGCATCGGCGCTCATGTCCGCACCGACGAACCTCATCGGCCCGACGCCCTGCCCGATGCGACCTGCGCCGAGGCGGCCCCTGCGGCCTCGACGCCCGTGACCACTGGGTCCGGGGGTCGGACGACGATCCACCCCCACACCGAGGAGGCGGCTTCATGCTGACGACGGCGACGATCGAGACGGCAGTGCGGACTGCGCTGACCGAGGACGCACCCTGGGGTGACATCACCGGCGAGGTGTTCGTTCCCGCGGAGGCCACGGCCACCGCTGAGCTGCGCGCCCGGGAGGACGGCGTCTTCGCAGGCGGTGAGGTCTTCGCCGCCGCGTTCGCCCTCACCGATCCGACGATCGACGTCGAGGTGAGCCTGGCCGACGGGGATGCCTTCGCCGCCGGCCAGGTGCTCGCGTCCGTGTCGGGGCCGGCGCGCGGTGTGCTGCGCGCCGAGCGGATCGCTCTCAACTTCACCCAGCGGATGAGCGGAATTGCGACTCTGACCAGGGCATTCGTCGATGCCGCTGGGGGCAGGACACGGATCGCCGACACTCGGAAGACCACTCCGGGCCTCCGCGCGTTCGAGAAGCACGCGGTGCGCTGCGGGGGTGGGCACAGTCATCGGTTCGGGCTCTCGGATGCGGTCATGGTCAAGGACAACCACCTCGGCGTGCTCACCGGCGCCGGCGGCGACGTCACCGCCGCGCTGCTGACGGCGCGGGAGCGGCTCGGGCACACGACGATGATCGAGGTCGAGGTCGACCGGCTCGAGCAGATTCCCGCGGTCCTCGACGGCGGGGCCGACATCATCATGCTCGACAATTTCTCGCTGGCCGATCTGCGCCGTGGGGTCACCCTCATCGGCGATCAGGCGATCGTCGAAGCCAGCGGCAACGTCTCGCTCGAGACGGTCGAGGCGATCGCGGCCACCGGCGTCGATGTCATCTCCTCCGGTGCGCTCACGCACAGTGTCCGGTCGATCGACCTCGGCCTCGACCTCGTGCTCACCGCCGCCGCGGCGGCACCCGCGGCCGATGATGCGCCGATTCCAGCACCCGGGGCGAGCGCGGATCCTGCCTCCGCGGCCGCTGATCCAGTCATCCGCACGGCGGCCGACTGAGATGGACCCGCTCTACCTCGACACCGCCTCCGCCGCGCCGGTGCGGCGCGAAGCTCTTGAGGCGGCATGGCCGTATCTCGCCGGGGCCTTCGGCAATCCGTCGAGCCATCATGAGATCGGGCGGCGCTCCGCGGAGGCCCTCGACGACGCCCGGGCGCGAGTCGCCCGGGTCCTCGGGAGGCGGAGCACGGACATCGTCTTCACCGGTGGCGGCACCGAGGCGGCGAATCTCGCGGTCATCGGGATGGCGCTCGGCGGCCTGCCGGAGGACGGTGGCACCGCCCGCCGCCGCCACCTCGTGACCTCACCGCTCGAGCACGAGGCGGTGCTCGCCTCGGCGGATCATCTGCGCCGACGTCACGGCTTCACCGTCTCCTTCGTCGACGTCGAGCCCGACGGCACGGTCACCGCCGAGGCTCTGCGCGCGGTGCTGCGAGAGGACACCGCCGTCGTCAGCCTCGGGTATGCCAACAATGAGATCGGCACGGTCGCCGATGTCTCGACGCTGTCCGACATCGCCCGCGAGGTCGGTGCGCTCACGCACACCGATGCCGTCCAAGCCGCCGGATGGCTGCCGCTGGGCGATCTCGGGGTCGACGCCCTCACGCTCGCCGGGCACAAGATCGGGGCGCCGAAGGGCATCGGGGTCGCCGCGATCCGTGCCCGGGTCCCGGTCGAGCCGATCATCCACGGCGGGGGTCAGGAGTCGGGGCGTCGGTCGGGCACGGAGAACGTCGCCCTGGCCGTCGCGTTCGCCACGGCCCTCGAACTCGCCGAGGCGGAACGGGTCGAGGCGGCCGCACGGGTGGCCCGCATCCGGGATGCCTTCATCGCCGAGGTGGTCGGGGCGGTCGACGGCGCACTGCTCACGGGCAGCGCTGCGGCGCGGACCCCCAACCATGCCTCGTTCTGCTTCTCGCGCACGAGCGGGGAGGCGGTGCTCCTCGAGCTCGAGCGGCTCGGTGTCACGGCATCGAGCGGATCGGCGTGCGCGGTCGGCTCCGATGAGCCCTCGCATGTGCTCCTCGCTCTCGGCATCGACGCCGAGGTTGCGAAGACGAGTGTGCGCTTCACCTTTCCGGCCTCGATCACCCCCGAACAGGGGGCGGCAGCCGCGGCCGCCGTCGTCGAGTCGGCGAAGCGGTTGAGCCTCGCATTCTCCTGAGCCTCGCGGTCTCCTGAGTCCCGCAGGCCCCTGAGCCTCGCGGTCTCCTGAGCCTCGGGGTCACCTGAGGACTCGGTCCGGACTGCGGTCTCACGCCGTTCAGCCCTCACACGGCCCCTCTCACCTGCCGCGAAGAGTCCACTGATGAGCGATTGGACTCTTTCCAAGCTCTGGATGCGGAGAGACACTGGAATCACAGGATCCGCTTCGGCTGGGAGGAGGCACCGTCATGGATCTCGTGGCCCTGCTCTTCATCGCAGCGAGCTTCACGGGCATCGTCTTCCTCATCGGACGGCTGACGTGTCCGCGCCGCGATCGGGTGCCGCTGACGGAGGTCGACGGCGTCATCCTCTGGACCACGCTGTGCCGCGGGTGGCTGGCGATGAGCGCGATCGCTCCGCTCACCCTCATCATCGACGACCGTCCGGACAGCGCTGCCTAAAAGCGAATCGGGCTAAAAAATTGACCTCTTGCTGCGATAGATGCGGAATTGGCGAGTGACCAAGTGCTAGATGATGTGGACACCCGCCTCGCCCTTCTGTTTGCCTATTTGAAGGCTAACGACCAGCGCCAATGGCGAACTGAGCGTAGCCTTGAAACCCGAGAGCTGCCCAAGCAGCTCCGTACTTGATGAATCCGGTTGCGACATTCTTTACTTGACTTGCCGCCGCCGCCCATCGCGATTTTTCATCCTCCGACGCGCCCTGAGCAGCTAAGAGTGCAACCCACAGTTGCTCCATCGCATGGCCAAAGTCGAATTCTTGTCCAAGGCCGTTCCGTTCAATGTTGGCTCGAATCGAGCTTAAGAGTTCGTTGATGTACCGCTTCATTTCGCCGCTGATCGACTCGTCTTCGACGAGAATTTGGCGGACTTCGCCGAGGAGATCGTCCACCCGGGGAGCGTGCCGCGTGTTCTCGTCGAGGATTCTCTGTACATCGTAAGCGGCGAGGCGTAAGGCCTCCATCATCACCGGATCGAAGTTGTATGAGTCGAGCTGGCTACTATCCCAGCTGGACTGTACAGCCAGAATCGCGCGGGCCATCTTGGGAACGTGCTGGAGACAACGCTCAGCGACCAAGCTGTGGGTGCTGAGGAACTCAAGAGTACGACGAGTTTCAGTGAAGAGCTCCATCGCCTCAATGTGACGTTGAGTCGCTTGGCCTGGATCCCGTTTGAACCCCCGGCTCGTTTTGGGCGTTTCGTTGGTATTCCATGCATCAAACAGATCGGCAAGTTCCATTACCGGATTGCCATCAGATCTCGTTCCCATACACCATATCCAACCACAATACGGAAGTCAGCACTGTCGTCATCGGTGATTCCGGAGGGTCGGCCGTAGTTTCCTTGGCGTCCGCCCCTCACCTCGCGAAGACGGAGGCGTCCCAATTCTGCATCGCATGCGCTGAGGCCCAGAAGTGGAGTTCGTAGACGCATGCGCGTTCGAACGCCGCGCGCATCCGTGCGGCTTCGTCAGCCGGAACCCGGTCGAACTCGCGCTCTAAGATCGCCACGGCCTGCCGGGTCGATTCGTCGAACTCCGGGGAGTCATAGGTCTGCACCCACGTCCGGTACGGGTGATTCTCGCTCATCGTTCCCGCCTTCTCGACGAGCACTTTGCCCATGTGCGCGTAGACCCAGAAGCACGGGAGGACACCGGCGACACCTTCCCCGTACGACCGGCTCGCCGCAGTGGCGACGAGGAACGACACGTAGCCGAGCGTCGTCGGCGACGGTCCCAGATGGTCGGTGGCCTCGAGCTCGGCGTGGGCCACGGCGAGCCGCTCATCGGAGAGCAGCTGAGCGTGCATCTCCTCCTCCACCGTGATCGCCTCCGCCGCCGAGGTCGACCAGAACCGGGACTCTCCTCTGTCCGCTGTCTTCCCGGCGAGGAACGACATCGCCTTCGCATACCCGCTCAAGTAGATGCTGTCCTGCGTGATGTAGTTCGTGAACGCGAGCGGGGCGAGCGTGCCCTCGGCGAGCTGGGTGAGGAACGGCAGCGCTTCGATCTCGTCGATGATCGGGCGCACGTCCTCCCACAGCGCGGTGGTGTGCGGTCCGGCGGCGAAGGTCATGCTCATGAGTGGTCTCTCCTCGGGGTCGGAATGGGACGGGAATCAGACGGGAATCGGACTGTCCGGAATCAGCCGGGTGGGAAGCGGCCGGGTCGACAGGCTATCCGCGACGGCGGACGTCGACCTGGTGGTCGACGGGCCCGTGCGCACCGGCCGCATCGAGGCTGACCTGCCAGTCCGCGGCCGAGGCGAGCGCGCGGGCGAGGAAGTCGAGTCCGCGCTCGACGGCCCCGTGCACCTCCTCGGCACTCAGCGCCTCTCCGCCGTTCGCCCGCCTGAGCACGGCCGCCTCGGCGGTGATCGCAGCCGACAGGGTGCACCCGGTGCCGTGCGTGTTCGGGGTGGAGATCCGGGGGTGGGAGAACTCGGCGATCTCCCCATCAGCGGTGACGAGAATGTCGGCGACGTCCCCGTCCGCGGCGTGACCGCCCTTGAGGAGCACCGCCCGGGCACCCCGGGCGATGAGCTCGCGTGCCTGGTCGCGCATCTGAGCCGGGGTCTGGGCCTCAGCGACATCGTCGCCGAGGAGGAGGGCGGCCTCGGGGAGGTTCGGGGTGATGAGATCGGCGAAGGGCAGGAGACGCTCCCGCACGGCGGCGACCGCATCGACCTCGAGGAGGCGGTGCCCGGACGTCGACACCATGACCGGGTCGACGGTGAAGAACCCGAGATCGGAGGTGCGCGCCCGATCGACGACGAGGTCGACGAGCGACGTCGACCCGAGCATCCCCGTCTTCGTCGCATCGACGGGCATGTCGTTCAGGACACTGTCGAGCTCGGCGACGACGAAGTCCTCATCGATCGGGTAGACGCGGGAGACCCCGTGCGTGTTCTGCGCGACGAGCGCGGTGATCGCCGTGGTCCCCAGCACCCCGAGGGCGGTGAACGTCTTGAGGTCGGCGTGGATGCCCGCCCCGCCCGAGGGGTCGGTGCCGGCGATCGACAGGGTGATCGGTGGCCGCGTGCTCATGCCGCTCCCCCGTCCTCGCCGGCACCCGGCGCGGTCCCGTCGCCGTACGCGGTGAGCAGCTCCCGGGCCGCCCGTTCCGGGTCGGCAGCCCGGCAGATCGCCGAGACGACGCAGAAGCCGAGCAGTCCGCGGCCGCGCAGCTGCGGGACCCGGCTGGCATCGATGCCGCCGATCGCCACCGCCGGCAGACCCGCCTCGGCCGTGAGTTCGCCGAGGCGGTCGGGACCGATCCCGGCCGGTGCGTCGGTCTTCGTCGTCGTGTCGAAGACGGGCCCGATCCCGACGAGGTCGACGGCGCCGGCAGCCCGGGCGGCGGCGAACTCGGCGTCGCTGGCGGCGGAGAGACCGATGAGCGGGTCGGGTCCGACGAGGTCGCGCACCTCGGCGACGGGAGTGTCGGTCTGTCCGACATGGATGTGGACGTCGGCGCCCTCATCGAGGAGGTGCCGGGTGACGGCGACCCGGTCGTTGAGGACAACGGGCACGCGGCGGTCCGTACCCGCCACCGCCTCGGCGACGGCGGCAATGACCTCCCTGGTCAGGGTCAGGAACTCGGTGTCGTCGATGTCCTTGTCGCGGACCTGGACCATGCCGACTCCCCCGCGCACGGCCGCGAGCACGGTCTCGGCGACGGTGCGTCCGGCCTCCCGGCTCTGGGCGGAATCGGTGACGAGGTAGAGGCGGGCGTCGACGCCGGCCAGGCGCTCACTCGTCGCGCTCATGCTCTCGTCACTTCGACCCGTGCCTGACCGATGCGCGCATCGTCGGTGGTGTAGAGGGCGTCGAGGAAGTGTTCGGCATAGCTGCCCGGTCCGGCGGCACCGGCCGCTGCGGCTTCGCCGGCGACGGCGAAGTGGGCGTGGGCGGCGACGACGGCGGTGAACTGTTCGAACGCCGCGAGTCCGGCCGGCCCCGCACCGGAACTCGAACCGGCCGGCGGCACGGCGGCGAGGTAGGCGGAGGTCACGGCACCGAGCGAGCACCCGGTGCCGATGACGAGCGGCATGAACTCATGGCCCCCGTCGACACGGGCGATGTGATCGACGCCGTCGATGTGGGCGACGATCGCGTCGCGTCTGCCCGAGACGGCGACGATCGCCCCACTGGTCCGTGCGAGCTCGGCCGCCGCGGGGAGGACGGCGTCGACCTCGTCGGTGGATTCGACGCCGCGCCCGCCGGCCCCGGCTCCTGCCAGGGCCGCGATCTCCGAGGCGTTGCCGCGGATCGCGGTCGGGCGATCGGCGGCGGCCCGGCGGATGCGGGTGGTGCGGTGGTCGACTGCGCCGATGCTCACCGGGTCGAGCACCCACGGAGTCGAGTCCGCGGTGACGGCTCCGATCGCGGCGTCGGCGGCGAGGAACTGCTGGTTCGTCGCGGTTCCGAAGTTGACGAGCAGACCGCCGGCGAGGTGCGCGAACTGTGCGGCGTCGGCTTCATGGTCGAGCATCGCCGGGGACGCACCGACGGCGAGCAGCACGTTCGCGCTGAACTGCTGCACGACCGTGTTCGTGATGCATTGGATGAGCGGATTCGCCGCGCGCAGACGTGCGTGCGCCGACGACAGATCGATGTCAGTCATGACGATCCCTTCGCTAGCATGGCCCAGATCAGGTTCGATGGGTGTCCTCTCAGCCCGGCGCGACTGCCGCCGGGCACCCCATGTCATTGCCCATGACTGTACCAAAATCGCCGAGGCGGGGGTGAGGTGGGGTCACCCCCTGACCTCGCCCCCGCCTCGGCGCTGGTGGAGCAGACCTCACCCCCTGCCGACGTACCGCTGTCCGCGCCGGCTGACGGCGTCGATGACGACGGCGGTGAGGAGGACGAGGGCGGTGATGATCTGCTGCATATCGGAGTTGAAGCCGATGAGGTAGAGACCGTTGTTGATCGCGCCGACGACGAACGCCCCGAGGACCGCGGCCCACGCCGACCCCCGCCCGCCGAAGAGGGAGGTGCCGCCGATGACGGCCGCGGCGATCGCGTTGAGGAGGTCCTGGGTGCCCACGAGCGTCGACCCGGCGTTCGTCGTCACTCCGGCCTTGACGAAGCCGAAGAGGGCGGCGAGGACCCCGGCGGTCATGAACACGCTGATGCGCACCCACGTCACCCGGATGCCGGCGCGCCGGGCGGCTTCGACCTTGCCGCCGACGGCGTAGATCGAGCGTCCGTAGCGGGTCTTGCGCAGCACGAGGTCGATGATGATCGCGATGACCATCATGAGGAAGAACGGCAGCGCGAGTCCGAAGTCCTGGTTGACGAGGATGAGGAAGCCGAAGACGATCGCCGCGAGGACGACGATGCGCACGATGACGGCCGTCCAGCTCGGGCTGTCGAGGCCTGCGGAGTGCCGACGCAGCTTCGAATGGATGATGCCGGCGGCGAAGCCGATGACGGCGATCGCCCCGAAGACGTAGGCCCAGAACGCCGGGAAGTAGTAGCTGGCGAAGTCGAAGACGAACGTATCGGCCATCGAGAGGTTCTTCTGGGTGCCGAGCACCGTGAGCGTGAGCCCCGTGAACGCGAGCAGACCGGCAAGGGTGACGACGAACGCGGGAATCCCGACGACGGCGAAGAACCAGCCCTGGATCGCCCCGATGACGAGGCCGAGCAGGAGGATGATCGTCACCGCGATCACCGGCGGGACCCCCTGCCGGACGACGAGGACACCGAGCACCGAGGCGGCGAGACCGCCGAGCTGGGCGAGCGAGAGGTCGATCTCGCCGAGGAGGAGGATGAGGTTGATCCCGAGTGCGAGGATCGCCAGGTAGGCGACCTGGGTGGAGAGGTTGACGAGATTCGCCGGTGAGAGGAAGTTGCTGTTCGCCGACTGGAAGACGATGACGATGACGACGAGGGCGAGGATGACGGGGAACGACCCGAGCTGGCCTTCCCGGATCCGGCGGACGAACGTCCGCACGAGCCCCTCGTCGGAGATCCGCTCGTCGGTGATGAGGGAATTGCGGGTCATCGGCGCTCACCCCTCCGCGCGGCCCGCTGGGTCACGACGTTGTCGTTGGCTCCGGTGATCGCGGCGACGAGGACGTCGGTGCGCTCGTCTCCCGGGAAGTCCCCGGCGTCCTTGCCCAGCCGCAGCACGTGGACACGGTCGCACACGGCCTGGACATCGGCCATGTTGTGGCTGACGAGGAGCACCCCGAGGTCACGGTCACGGAGGCGTTCGATGAGGTTGAGCACCTCGGCGGTCTGGGCGACGCCGAGGGCGGCCGTCGGTTCGTCGAGCATGACGAGCGAGGGTTCGCCGAGGAGGGACCGGGCGATCGCCACCGTCTGGCGCTGGCCGCCGGACAGGGCGGCGATCGGCACGCGCACGCTCGGGATCTTCGCGGACAGGCTGCGCAGCAGCTCCCACGACTTCGCCTCCATCGCGACTTCGTCGAGGACGCCGCCGCGGGTGTGCTCGTGACCGAGGAAGAGGTTGGCGACGACGTCGAGGTTCTCGCAGAGTGCGAGATCCTGGAACACCGTGGCCACCCCGGCTCGCTGTGCGTCCTTCGGGGAGGAGAACTTCTGCGGGCGTCCGCCCATGATGAGCTCGCCTCCGTCGGCGGAGTGGACGCCGGCGATGATCTTGATGAGCGTCGACTTGCCGGCGCCGTTGTCGCCGACGAGGCCGACGACCTCGCCGCGGCCGATCGTGAGGTTGATGTCGGTGAGCGCCTGGACGGCGCCGAATCGCTTGTCGATCCCGCGCAGCTGGAGCACGGGCTGGGAAGCAGTGGACTGGGGCGTCTCCGACGCCCGCCCGGAAGCGGGCGTCGGATCGTTCGTCTGTGAGGTCATCGGGCTGGTCGGACCGTCCTACTTGATTCCGGCATCCGTGCACAGCTTCTCATCGATGCCCGAGCAGATGTCGGAGGCCTTGATCTGATCGCCGACGATGTCCTTGATCGTGTCCTTCGTCACGACCTTCGCCTCGACGAAGTCCGTCGGGGTGTCCTTGTACGTCGTGCCGGCCTCGGGCTTCTCCCCGTTGGCCAGTGCGACCGCGGCCTTCGCCGCGTATTCGGCCTGCGGCGGGATCGACTTGTAGATCGTCGCGTACTGCTCGCCCTTGAGGATGTTCTGCAGTCCGTCGACCTCGGCGTCCTGCCCGGTGACGACGGGATCCTGCTTCGCCTTCGTCGTCGCCGCGAGCACCCCGCCGGCGGTGCCGTCATTGGCCGCGTAGATCGCGATCGGCTTCTCACCCCCGCCCTGCAGCTGGCCCTCGACCCACTGGCGGGCATCGTCGGGGTTCCAATCGAGCGTGTCGTGGTTGGCGGCGATGTCGACGCCGGCACCCTTGAGCGTCTCCTCGGCACCGGCCTTGAAGTCCGCGGCGTTGGGGTCCTTCGGGTCGCCGTTGACCATCCACACCGGTCCGGACGTCGGGTCGACGCCCTTGGCCTCGAGTCCGTCGAGGAGGGCCTGACCCTGGAGGTTGCCGATCTTCTTGTTGTCGAACGACGTGTAGTAGTCGGCGCCCTCGAAGAACCGGTCATAGGAGACGACGGGGATCTGCTTCGCTTCGGCCTTCGACAGGGAGGAGGAGACCGCCGAGGCGTCGACGGGGTCGAGGACGATGACGTCGACGCCCTCGGTGACCGCGGCTTCGAACTGCTGTTGCTGCTGGGTCGCGTCCTGGTTGGCGTTGCGGTACTCGACCGTCGCATCGGGGCTCGCCTCGGCGACGTACTTCTCGAAGTTCGGCTTGTCGAGGGATTCGTAGCGCGTCGTCTTCGACTCGGGCAGGAGGAGGGCGATCGTCACCGGGCCGTCACCGCCGCCGGAATCGGCGGCTTCGTTGCCCTGGCCCTTCTGGTTGCCGCAGCCGCTGAGCGCGAGGGCCGAGATCGCGACCGCGGCGCCGAGCACCGCGAGCCGGCGCGGCTTCCTCAGCGCTGTGGGCACGGCGGTGAGAGACGACTTCTGTGCGTGTGACTGGGGGCGGAACCTGCGCATTCGCGAAACCTTTCATCATTCTGACAACGTTGTCAGGTTGGTCAACATATTTCGCCCACCGGTGTCGTTTGTCAACCACCCCCGCGGTGATTCCTTCCTCGCGTCGGCTCAGCGCTCGGTGACCTGGCGGGGTGATTCCTCACCGCTGCCGCGGCGGATGAGGTGGACGCGCGCGAATGCGGCGGCTTCGCCTCGTGCCTCGTCGGTCCGCGCGGACTCAGCGCCATCGGCGAGCGATTCCCCGGC
>NZ_SCMW01000023.1:0-50086 GCF_005502845.1 Brevibacterium sp. 2SA
GGCCTCGACGTCGCCGGCATCGCCGGCCCGTCCCGCCGCGCCGGCGTCGAGCGCCGAACCGCAGCCGCCCGCCCCTGAATCCCGTTCCGCGACTTAGGAGACCCCGTGACCTCGGACTCGACCTCGATGCCGCCTGCCGTTTCCGATCCACTCGTGCCCCCGCTCGTCGATCCCGGCGAGATCGATCTGCGCCCGCTCGCCGAGGCGGACGTCCTCCTCGTCGCCCTCGACTTCGACGGGGTGCTCGCCCCCCTGCAGGACGATCCGTCCCGGAGCCGGGTGGTGCCCGCCTCGGCGGCGGCGATCGCCGAGCTCGCCGGACTGCCGCGCACCCAGCTCGCCCTCGTCTCCGGTCGTGACGTCGAGACGCTGCGCAGGCTCGCCTCTCCCCCGCCGGAGACGATGATCGTCGGCTCCCACGGAGCGGAGATCGACCTCGGCGACGGCGGTGACGACTCCTCCGACGAGGCGGGCGCGACTCCGGCGGAGACGTCCGCCGCCGAGGTGAGCATCGCCAATGCCGAGGACAGCGACGACGAGGCGGCGGCTGAGCAGCGGGCCGCGGAGGCGAGCGCTCTGACCAGCGACGAGACCGCTCTGCTCGCCGCGATCGATGACCACCTCACCGAGCTCGCCCGGGTCAGCGACCGCGACGGCTTCGACCTGCGCATCGAGTACAAGCCGTACTCGCGGACCGTCCACACCCGGGGCATGGCGCCGGGGCTGGCGAAGGAGCTGCGCAAGCACGTCGTGTCCGTCCAGTCCGAGCACGGGGGCATCCGCGTCATCGAAGGCCACGACATCACCGAACTCGCCGTGAGCCAGGCGACGAAGGGCACCGGCATCCGCGCCCTCGTCGGCGCCGTCGACCCGACGGCCGCGCTCTACCTCGGTGACGACATCACCGACGAGGACGCCTTCGCGGAACTCGCCGACATGGACGACGAGCTCACCGGGGTGGGCATCAAGGTCGGGGAGGCGCCGACGCAGGCCGAGTTCCGCGTCGCCGATCCCGACGCCGTCGCCGCGCTGCTCACCCGGCTCGCCGAGCAGCGGCGCGGGTTCACCGCCGCTGCGGGGGAACCGCACTCGCCCGCAGGACGAGATCAGGAGTGACCGAGTAGTCGACCCGCGCCGCAGTGCCGGGATTCGCGATCATCGCGAGCACCTCGTCGAGGGCTGACGCCGCGACCGTCTCCCAGTCGTAGCTGACCTGGGACAGGGGCGGGGCGATGACGTCGGCATCGGGCATGTCGCCGACCGTGAGCAGGGAGAGGTCGCGAGGCACATCGAGTCGGGCCCGCGCGGCCGCCTCGAGGATGCCGAACGACAGGGACGGGGCACACGCGATGACGGCGGTGCAGCCGATGTCGAGGAGCTCCTCGGCGGCGGCCACTCCGGCCATCGGCCCGCCTGCGGCTTCGACGACGGGTGCCTGGTCGCGGGTCGCGGGGATGTGGAGGACCGCGGCCATCGACTTCCGGAATCCCGCGATGCGCGCGGCCGCCGCGGTGTCTCGGAGCACCGCGAGCCCGATCCGCCGATGTCCGAGGTGGACGAGATGCTGGACGGCGGTGGCGATGCCGTCGGTGGCGTCGAGGATGATCCGTGAGAGTCCGTCGCCGTGGCGGGCGTTCGAGACGCGGATGAGCGGCAGTCCCCGCGTGGAGAGGCGGGCCGCGAGCGCTCCGGCCGCGCCCCCGCCGAGGACGATCGCCCCGGCGATCTGCGGGCCCGCCGCCTGCGCGGCGCCGTTCGCCGCCGACCCGGAGGTCTGCGCAGCCTCCGGCCCGGAGTCGTCGGGGCGCGGTCCGAGCAGGGATTCGGTGAGCTGGTCGAGGCGCTCGGCCTCGGCTTCGACGTGGACGACGGCGATGCCCTGGGCGAACATCCGATTGGTGAGGATCTCGAAGAGATGCGTGTACGGGTCGACGTTGCCGGCCGGGGCGGCGGGACGCACGAGCGCGATGAGGGGCACCGCGGCGGACTCGGCCGCCGGGACCTCGACGCCGAGGACCGCGAGCGCCTGGCGCACCGCGGCCAGGGAGGACCCGGAGACGGCCTGCGGGTCGCGCAGGGCCCGGGAGACCGTGGCCTTCGAGACTCCGGCGAGGTCGGCGATGTCGGCGAGGCGGACTTGCCGGGACTGACCGGCGCTCACTGTCGGGCCGCCGCGGTCGAGCCCCTCGCCAGGAGGCGGGGACGGAAGACGGGAGGCACCGACGGCAGCGGCGCATCGGTGAGCTTGAGCGTGCTCAGGGTGGCGTCGATGAGGGCGGTGGAGAGACCGTCGACGTCGATGCCGAGCACGGTGGCCGGTGGGCCGGTGAACTTCATCGTCGGGGAGTCCCCGAAGCCGACGAGCGACATGTCGCGCGGCACCTGGAGGTGCCGGTTGCGCAGCCCGTGGAGCGCCCCGTGGAGTTGGAGGGCCGATTGGACGATGACGGCCGTGCACGTCGCATCCTTGAGTTCGAGGACCGCCCGCGACCCGCCCGAGAACGACTTCGGCACCGGGGCGATCCAGTCCTCGAGCGGCAGACCGAAGGAGCGGGCGGGATGTTCGGCAAGGAACCGCTTGATCAGCTGCGCGGCGAGTTCGCCGGTGTCGTTGCAGATCAGTCCGATGCGGCGGTGGCCGATCGCCCGCAGATGCTCGAACGCGGTCGTCATTCCCCCGCCGAGGTCGAGGCGGGCGGCGATGATGTCGCCGCTCGCGTTCTCCCCACCGCCGGCCGACTGCTCGTCGACGCGGATGCAGGGGACCGTCGTCTCCAGTGAGGTCAGTGTCGGGGTGACGAGGGCGACGGCACCGGCGGCGATCGCGAGGTCGAGCGGGGCCGACTCTGTCTCCACCGGCGGCCGGGTGATGAGCAGGCCCCGGTCCTGCAGGGCGGTGGCGACTCGGGTGCACACCTGGGTCTGCCAGTACTCGGGGTTGCCGGGCGCGCCGACGGCCACGAGCCGCCGCGGCGCCTCGGGCAGCAGCGTCGAACGGGTGTAGCCGAGGGCGTCCATCGCCTCGAGGACGGCGGTGCGCGTCGTCGCTGAGACGGTGCCGCGGCGCCCGATGACCCGTGAGACCGTCGCCAGCGACACTCCCGCCCGGGCGGCGACCTCCTCCAGCGTGACCCTCATACCGCGAGTGTACGGTCAGTGGCCCGCCCACCGGGAACTGCGCGGTCACGGCTCTGCCGACCGTCACGGGAGACGTGCCCGGATCCGTGCAGGGGGTGCCCCGCCCCGCACCCGAGAGACGGTGGCTGGGACACCCGGGCCCCACCTCGGCGCGGGGACCAACCCTCATCGCACGGCCGTCCGTCTGATTCCCCGGCAGGACACCTGACTTGCGGCAAGGCACCTGGTCGCGTTCAGCCCGTCCTCAGGCGGGAGGGCGGGGCCTGTCACAGTGCTGAGAATCACTCTACGCCGTGTCGAATTTCCTATCGTCGCCCTGCGCGCACCGCATAGGATGAGGGGTGTTGGGCAACTCCGCCGGGGTACCGGCGATCATCTGCTCACGATCGATGGAGAAGGAGTTGGCATGTCAACAGTGTCGTTGAACGGTCTCAGCCATGTGTATGAGAACACCGTGTCGCCCTCGGTCCATCCGTTCAATCTCTTCATCGACGACGGCGAGTTCCTCGTCCTCTACGGCCCGTCCGGGTCGGGCAAGTCGACGATCCTGCGGATGCTCCACGGACTCGAGGCGCCGAAATCGGGCACGATCCTCATCGACGGCGTCGATGTCACGCACGCGGCGGTCAACGACCGCGATGTCACGCTGGCGCTCGAGTCCTACGCCCTCTACCCGCACATGAGCGTGCGCGACAACCTCGGGTTCGCTCTCCGCGTCGACGGCCTGCCCGCCGAGGAGATCGCCGCCCGCGTCGAATCCGTGGCCGCGACGATCGGGCTGCGCGACCTCCTCGACGCCGTTCCCGGTGATCTCTCCCCGCTCCAGCGGCAGACGATCGCCCTGGCCCGCGCGGTCGTGCGCCAGCCGAAGGTCCTCATCATGGACGAACCCGTCGTCAACCTCGTACCCGAGCACCAGGCCGACACGATCCGCCTCATCAAGGACCTCCAGCAGGACTTCGGGCTGACGACGCTCTACGCGACGTCGAACCTCGAGGACGCGAAGGTCCTCGGCGACCGCATCGCCTTCCTCGACCGCGGTCGGCTCATCGGCGTGGAGAAGCCGGAAGTCGCCGAGGCGCTCGTCGCCTCGGCTGCCGACCCGGAGGTCTGAGCCGTGGCCGGCTCCCCGCCCGCACCGGCCGCTCCCCCGACCGAGACCGGCCCGCTCATCCACGCCATCGACCCGACCGACCAGGCGGCGCTGGCCGGCCTGCCCTGGGAGCTCCCGCTCGAAGACTGGCCGGCCGACATCATCGGCGGGATCCCGCGCGGCATCTCCCGGCACATCGTCCGGTTCATCGAGAACGGCGCCGAGGTGCTCGCGATCAAGGAGACCGAGGACCGACAGGCGCTGCGCGAGTTCGACATCCTCGGCGTGCTCGAGAACCTCGACGTGCCCAGCGTCGAACCGCGGGCCTACATCACCGGCCGCCGCACCCCCGACGGCGAGTCCCTGCCCGGGGCGCTCGTCACCTCGCACCTCGACTTCTCCCTGCCGTACCGGGCGCTGTTCTCCCGGTCGCTGGCCGAGGACACGGCCGGTCGCCTCGTCGACGCGCTCGCCGTACTGCTCGCCCGGCTCCACCTCGTCGGGTTCTACTGGGGCGATGTCTCCCTGTCGAACACGCTCTTCCGCCGGGATGCCGATGCCTATGCCGCGTACGTCGTCGATGCCGAGACCGGAGAACTCCACGACCGCCTCTCCGACGGGCAGCGGGAGATGGATCTGCGGATCGCTAGGACGAACATCGCCGGGGACTTCCTCGACCTCCAGGCCGCCGGGCTCATCGAGGCCTCGGTCGATCCCCTCGCCGCCGGTGACCGCCTCTACGAGGCGTACAACGGCCTGTGGGCCGAACTCACCCGCGTCGAGGAGTTCTCCGTCAACGAACGGTGGCGCATCGACGAGCGGATCCGCCGGCTCAACGATCTCGGGTTCGACCTCGGCGAGCTCACGGTGACGACGGACCTCGACGGGGTCAGCCTCCTCGTCGAACCGAAGGTCGTCGAACCCAACCACCATTCGCGGCGCCTGCTGCGGCTGACGGGGATCGGGGCGAACGAGAACCAGGCGCGGGCGATGCTCAACGACCTCGACTCGTACCGGACGGCTCCCGGGTTCACCGGGGGTGCGCACGGTTCGGGTGAGCACCCTGCGGAGCTGAGCGAGGAGGAGGCCGCGCGGATCTGGCTCGACGAGGTCTACAAGCCGCTCTTCGGGGCGATCCCCGAGAGCCTGATGAACAAGCTCGAACCCGGGCAGATCTTCTACGAGTTCGCCGAGCACCGGCGGGTCATGGCCCACGCCCGGCAGCGCGACATCCCGCTGCGGGAGGCGATCGCGTACTTCATCATGGACGATCTCGCGAAGCTGCCCGACGAATCCCGGTACGTCCAGCCCCCGCCGCGGTGAGGTGCCCCGCGGACGCGGCGGCAGTGACGCGGACAGCAGGGCGAACCTCGGTGAGGTGAACTAGGGTGAGCGCAACGGCACCCGCAGGCAGGCACCACGCGTTCGCGGGCGCGCACCACCGCACCCTGACCGGCGACGATGCCGGACGGAAAGGACCTCCGATGACCCCGGACCCCACCATGCCGACGAACGCGGCCAACCCGTCGATCCCCTCCCTGTTCGACCTCGGCGGGCGCACCGCCGTCGTCGTCGGCGCCGGGTCCGGGCTCGGGCAGGCGAGCGCTCTCGGCCTCGCCGACGCCGGCGCCCGCGTCATCGCCGCCGACCTCAGCCCCGAGGGCGCCGCCGAGACGGTCCGCCTCATCACCGAGCGCACCGGCATGGGCCGACATGACGGTGCGGGCGGCAGCGCCGAGGCGGCCGTCGTCGACATCACCGACCCGGTCTCCGTCGACGCCCTCCTCACCGCTCACCCCGACGCCGAGATCCTCGTCATCACCCCCGGGGCCAACGTCCGCAAACGCCTGACGGCGACGACCGACGACGAGTTCGATCGGGTCATCGACATCAACCTCAAGGGCACGTACCGGCTGATGCGCGGGTTCGGTGCGCAGATGGCGCAGCGCGGACGCGGGTCGATCGTCACCTACGCGTCGTTCAGGGCGCTCACCGTCGAACCGGGCCAGGGCCTCTACGCGGCGGCGAAGGCCGGGGTCGTCCAACTGACGAAGACCCTCGCGAGCGAGCTCGGGCCCGACGGCGTGCGGGTCAATGCGATCCTCCCCGGCCCCTTCGACACTCCCCTGACCCAGCAGATCAAAGCCGACGAGGCGTGGTGGGAGGCCTACGCCGACAAGACGGCACTGGGCCGGTGGGGACGCCTCCACGAGATCGCCGGGCCGGTCCTCTTCCTCGCCTCCGACGCGTCCTCGTACGTCACCGGCACCTCCCAGCTCGTCGACGGCGGGTGGATGGCCCACGACGGTCGGTTCACCCCCGACGTGTGAGCGGCCTGCACGATCACCCCCGCACAGCCACCCTGCCTGTCTCTGCCCACATCGCCACCGTGGGCGAGCACCCCAGGACGACCCGCTGCATCACTCTCCACGAACCACCGTCCCGCATGAGCGGATCGGCCCAGCCGCCTCGGCGAATGTGATCTGAACCTCATCGTGCACGGTCACTGCGGGCGTCGTCCCAGGTGTGAGGCGGTTCACCCTGATCACGGTCAAACCTCGGTGTCAGCGGCCTGTGAACGACATGTGACAATGGCTCAATGAGTTCTCCGCAGCACACGCCTGCCCCACCGTCGGGGCAGGGCACAGGAATCGTCCGCCAATTGGGACGACGCAAGTCGATCACGAGCATGATCAAGGACACCGAGGATGCGAACTCGAAGGAGCTGCGGCGCACCTTCGGTGTCTTCCAGCTGACGATGATCAGCGTCGGCGCGACGCTCGGCACCGGCATCCTCGTCATCCTCGGCGAGGCCGTGCCGATCGCCGGACCCGGAGTGTGGATCGCGTTCATCCTCGCCGGCGTCACGGCCCTGCTCTCGGCCGTCAGCTATGCGGAGATGGCGGGCATGGTGCCCGTCTCGGGGTCGAGCTACTCGTACACGTACGCGACCCTCGGTGAGGGCGTGGCCTGGGTCTGCGGATGGTGCCTCGTCCTCGAATACGCCGTCTCCGTCGCCGCGGTCGCCGTCGGCGCGGCCGACTACGTCAACGAGACGCTGCGGATCTTCGGACTCGAGCTGCCCCCGGCGCTCGCCTCGGGCCCCGAACAGCCCGGCGGGGTCATCAACCTCTCCGCCCTCATCGTCGTCGCCCTTGCCACGATCCTGCTCATGCGCGGGGCGAAGGAGTCCGGCATCGTCAACACGATCATCGTGTTCGTCAAGATCGGCATCCTCGTCTTCTTCTCGATCGTCGCGTTCACCGCGTTCCAGGCCGGCAACTTCGAACCGCTGCTGCCGATGGGCGCGGCCGGAGTCACGGCGGCGGCCTCGGTCGTCTTCTTCTCCTACATCGGCTTCGACGCCGCCTCGACCGCCGGTGAGGAGGCGAAGAACCCGAAGCGGGATCTGCCGCGGGCGATCATCCTCTCGATGGTCATCGTCACGACGATGTACGTCCTCGTCGCCGTCACCGCGATCGGTGCCCGCGAGTGGGAGTGGTTCGAGACGTCGACGGCGCCGCTCGTCCAGATCGTCCACGAGATCACCCAGTCGAACTTCGCGGTCTTCCTCTTCGCCGCCTCCTCGGTGCTCGCGATCTTCTCCGTCGTCATCACCGTCCTCTACGGACAGTCGCGCATCCTGCTGACGATGTCGCGCGACGGCATGGTCCCGCGCCTCTTCGGTGTCGTCTCCCCGCGCACCGGCACCCCGCTCGTCGGCACGCTCGTCACCGGCACCCTCGTCGCGATCACCGCGGCGCTCATCCCGCTCGGCGAGCTCGCGAACGCCACGAGCATCGGCACGCTCTTCGCGTTCTGCCTCGTCAACGTCGCCGTCATCTACCTGCGCGCGACGAAGCCGGAGCTCGAGAGGACCTTCAAAGCGCCGCTGGGGTACACGATCCCCGTGCTCGGCGCGCTCGCGTGTGCGTTCCTCATGCTCAACCTCGGCGGCGTGACCTGGGCGGTCTTCGGCATCTGGATGCTCGTCGGGGCGCTCATCTACTTCGGCTACAGCCGCCGCCACTCCCGCGTCGGTGCGATGAGCGAGCAGGACTACCGCACGAGCCTCAACGCCTGAGGCGCTCAGCGCCCGGACCGGTGACTGAAACCGCTCACCCCCGACGGGCGCGGGCGACCTCGTAGAGACTCACGGCTGCGGCGATGCCGGCGTTGAGCGATTCGGTCGTCGCGGCGATCGGGATCGAGACGATCTGGTCGCACTTGTCGGCGATGAGGCGGGAGAGCCCCTTGCCCTCGGAGCCGACGACGATGCACAGCGGGTCGTTGCTGAAGGTGAGCTCGGGCAGGTCGACGTCGCCGTCCATGTCGAGGCCGACGACGAAGACGCCCTGCTTCTTCAGCTCGTCGATCGCACGGGCGAGGTTGACGACCTGCGCGACCTTGATCCGCGAGGCGGCCCCGGCCGAGGTCTTCCAGGCCGCCGCGGTCATCGATGCCGCGCGGCGTTCGGGGATGATTACCCCGTGCCCGCCGAAGGCCGCGACAGAGCGGACGATCGCGCCGAGGTTGCGCGGATCCGTGATGCCGTCGAGGGCGACGATGAGCGGAGCCTCGCCCCGATCGGCGGCGAACTCGAGGAGATCTCGGGGATCGGCGTAGTCATACGGGGGGATCTGCAGGGCGATGCCCTGGTGGATCGCATCGTCGGTGAGCCGATCGAGGTCGGACCGGCTGGCCTCGAGCATCGAGATGCCGCGGGCCGAGGCGAGCTTGATCGCCTCCTTGACCCGGTCGTCGGAGTCGATGCGGCTGGCCACGTAGAGCGCGGTCGCCGGCACCTCCTCACGGAGGGCTTCGACGACGGAGTTGCGCCCGGCGACCATGTTCGGCCCGAGCTCCTTCTTCTTCCGCTTCGCCTGCGCCGAGGCGTTGGCGGCCCGCTTCGCCTGCGCGGCCTTGTGCGCCTTGTGGTAGACGCGGTCCTCGGCCTTGGGCGTGGGCCCCTTGCCCTGCAGGCTGCGGCGGTGCTTGCCGCCGGATCCCTTGGGCGGGCCCTTCTTCTTCGACCCGCCGGAGCGTGGGTTGGAAGCCATGTCAGTCCTCTTGGTTCGTCGGTGCTGGGTGCGGTGCCCGGGTCTGCCCGGGCGCGTCCGCGGTCTCAGCTGTTCTTGAGATGGTAACGGTAACCGTCGGTCGTGTCCTCGATCGCGACACCGGCGGCGGCGAGCTGATCGCGGATCGCGTCGGCCTGTGCGTAGTCCTTCTCCGCCTTCGCCGCGATCCGCTTGGTCGCGAGGTCGCCGACGAGTGCATCGAGGGCGGCCACGGCCGGTGCGCTGCCGTCGGCACTGCCCCACACCTCGGCGCTGGGATTGACGCCGAGGATGTCGAGCATGAGCTCCACCTCGGCGACGATCCGGGCCAGGTCCGGCTTGTCGGAGCCGGCGTCGAGGAGCTTCGCGCCCTCGGTGACGCGGGCGAAGACGACAGACAGCGCACGGGGCACGCCGAGGTCGTCGTCGAGGGCGGCGGCGAAGTCGACGGGGACGTCGATGATGCGGTCGGCGTAGGAGGCTGCGACGTTCGGCAGCGGCGGCGCCTCGTCCCCGAGCGCCTGCCGGGCCCGGTCGAGGAAGTTCGAGAGCCGCTCGAGCGACGCGGCCTGGCGCTCCATCGCCTCGGGTGAGTACTCGAGCACGGAGCGGTAGCTCGCGCTCGTGAGGAAGTAGCGCACCGCGAGCGGGCTGAAGCGGGCGAAGAGGTCGGAGGCGAAGACGGAGTTGCCGAGCGACTTCGACATCTTGTCCCCGCCGACGTTGAGCAGTCCCGAGTGCATCCAGATGTTCGCGAACTCGTCACCGGCGGCGCGGGACTGGGCGAGTTCGTTCTCGTGGTGCGGGAAGCGCAGGTCGAGCCCGCCGCCGTGGATGTCGAAGTGCGACCCGAGGTACTTCGTCGACATCGCCGAGCACTCGATGTGCCAGCCCGGCCGGCCGCGTCCCCACGGGGACGGCCACGACGCGGTCTCGGGCTCGCCGGGCTTGTGCGCCTTCCACAGCGCGAAGTCCCGGGGGTCCTTCTTCCCGCGCATGTCCGAGTCCTCGGCCGGCTCCATGTCCGTCAGCCGCTGGTTCGTCAGCTCCCCGTAGTCGGGCCACGAGGTCGTCGAGAAGTAGACGTCGCCACTGTCGTCGAGCGCGGTGTAGGCGTGACCGGCATCGATGAGGCGGCTGATGAGCTCGTGCATCTCCGTGATGTGGCCGGTCGCCCGCGGTTCGTAGCTCGGCGGGAGGACGTCGAGGGCGTCGTAGGCGGCGGTGAAGGCGCGCTCGTAGAGGTAGGCGTGGGCGAACCAGGGCCGTCCCTCCTCGACGGACTTCGAGAGGATCTTGTCGTCGATGTCCGTGACGTTGCGGATGAGGGTGACGTCGTAGCCGCGGTAGAGCAGCCAGCGGCGGAGCACGTCGAAGACCGACGCGGACCGCAGGTGCCCGATGTGCGGTTCGCCCTGCACCGTGGCACCACACGCATAGATCCCGACATGGCCGTCAGTGACGGGCCGGAGATCTTCGGTCGTGCGGGTGGCGGTGTTGTACAAGGCGATAGTCACCCGCCCAAGTCTACCGGGGATGACGCCGATGCGGCTCGCTCCCGAACCGAGACCATTCGGTGCCGAATTGTGACCCGGGACACGTGATGTGCGCCACCACTCACAAGCAACTCCCAGTAAGCTGGAGGTCGATCATCCGCAATCAGGGGGCATCGACGCCTCCTGGCGGTGAACTACGAAAGGTCATCATGTCTACCACCACACCCCAGAGGGAGGTCTTCGCCACCCGCGGCGCGTTCATCTTCGCGGCCATCGGATCGGCAGTCGGCCTCGGCAACATCTGGCGCTTCCCGTATGTCACGTATGAGAACGGCGGCGGCGCCTTCATCATCCCTTACCTCGTCGCGCTGCTGACGGCGGGCATCCCGCTGCTCTTCTTCGACTACGCGATGGGTCACCGTTCCCGCGGCTCGGCGCCGCTGGCGTTCCGCATGGCGACGAAGGTCGCAGAGCCGATCGGCTGGTTCCAGACCGGTGTGGCCGTCGTCATCGGCATCTACTACGCCGCGATCATCGGCTGGGCCGGCGCGTACATGTTCTTCTCACTCAACCAGGCGTGGGGCGATGACGCGGAGACCTACTTCTTCGGCAGCTTCCTCCAGATGGGCGATCCGGGGGTCTCGTTCGAGTTCGTGCCGATGATCCTCATCCTCGTCATCGTCGTCTGGGTGATCACCCTCGCTGTGCTCCTCGGCGGCGTTCAGGCAGGCATCGCCCGCTTCTCGAAGATCTTCATCCCGCTGCTCATCATCCTCTTCCTCGCGCTCGTCATCCGCGCGCTGTTCCTGCCCGGTGCGGCCGAGGGACTCAATGCGCTGTTCACCCCGGACTTCTCGGCACTCGCCGACCCGACGGTGTGGATCGCCGCCTACGGGCAGATCTTCTTCTCACTGTCGATCGCGTTCGGCATCATGATCACGTACGCGTCGTACCTCAGGCGGAAGACGAACCTCACCGGCTCCGGCCTCGTCGTCGCGTTCTCGAACTCGGGCTTCGAGATCCTCGCCGGCATCGGCGTCTTCGCCGCGCTCGGATTCATGGCCGCGGCGTCGGGCTCGCAGGTCTCGGACGTCGCGACCAGCGGCATCGGGCTGGCGTTCGTCGCGTTCCCGACGCTGATCTCCGAGATGCCCGGTGGCGGGCTCTTCGGCTTCGCGTTCTTCGCGTGCCTCGTCTTCGCCGGCCTCACCTCGCTCATCTCGATCGTCCAGGTGCCGATCCAGGCGCTGCGTGAGAAGTTCGGGATCGGCAACAAGGCCTCGATCCTCCTCGTCGGCGGTGGCATGGCGATCATCTCGATCCTGCTCATGTCGACCGTCACCGCGCTCTACGTGCTCGACACGATGGATGCCTTCGCCAACAACATCGGCATCGTCGGCGCAGCCGTCGTCGGCCTCATCGTCGTCGGCTGGTTCGCCCGCAAGCTGCCCGTGCTGCGCGACCACCTCAATGCGATCTCGAGCTTCAAGGTGGGCTGGTTCTGGATGATCATCCTCGGCGGTGTCACCGCTCTGGTGCTCGCGTACATGCTCATCACCCAGATCATCACCTATGCCACCGAGGGCTACGAGGAATACCCTGCACTCATCATCGGCGTCTTCGGCTGGGGCATGATCGCGCTGCTCATCGTCGTCGCGATCGTCCTCTCGCTCATCAAGTGGCCGAGGAAGACGCTCGAAGAGGCGGACGCGGCGATCGCCGATTCCGTCGCCGAGGAGCAGAAGGGCCACCACACCGGTCGGCATGCCGCCGATGAGACCACCCGAGGAGGGAACTGATGGAACCGTCAGCCATCATCATGATGATCATCGCGATGGTCACGGTCTGGGGCGGCCTCATCGCCGCGATCGTGCACCTGCGCAAGCATCCGGACACCGACGTCGACTGATCACCACCTGATCAGCGCCAGCGGGGCGTCTCCCATCCTCGGGAGGCGCCCCGCTGCGCATGCGCGCTGACGTCGCCCCACCTCGGCGAGGACGTCCCGTCCATCCTGATCCCACGGAGGCCGGACGGACGTCACACGATGCGGACGCGCTGGTCGGCGGCTGCGTGACGTGGTTAGGGTGGACAGCGTACGAACCCCATCGGCGCGCAGCCGCCGCGGTCGCGCACCGATCACCTCTAGGAGGCGCAATGCCACAGACTGTCAAGGGCGTCATCGCGCGCAGCAAGGGCGCACCGGTCGAGCTCACCGACATCGTCATTCCCGATCCCGGCCCCGGTGAGGTCGTCGTCGACGTCCAGTCGTGCGGGGTCTGCCACACGGACCTCCACTACCGCGAGGGCGGGATCAGCGATGACTTCCCGTTCCTCCTCGGGCACGAGTCGGCCGGCGTCGTCTCGGAGATCGGCGAGGGGGTGACGAATGTCGAGGTCGGCGATTTCGTCATCCTCAACTGGCGCGCCGTGTGCGGCGAGTGCCGCGCGTGCAAGCGCGGGGAGCCGTGGTACTGCTTCAACACACACAACGCCGAACAGAAGATGACACTCACCGACGGCACCGAGCTCACTCCGGCCCTGGGGATCGGGTCGTTCGCGGAGAAGACGCTCGTCGCCGCCGGCCAGTGCACGAAGGTCGATGAGTCGGATCCGGCGGTCGTCGGTCTGCTCGGCTGCGGAGTCATGGCCGGCATCGGCGCGGCGATCAACACCGGCGGGGTCACACGCGGCAAGTCGGTCGCGGTCATCGGCTGCGGCGGCGTCGGCTGCGCGGCGATCGCCGGGTCCTACCTCGCCGGATCGGGCACGATCATCGCCCTCGACATCGACGACCGGAAGCTCGAGTGGGCGAAGGAGCTCGGCGCCACGGAGACCGTGAACACGAAGGGGATGAGCGAGGACGAAGTCGTCGCCGCGATCCAGGAGCGGACGAACGGCTTCGGCGCCGACGTCGTCATCGATGCGGTCGGTCGGCCGCAGACGTGGCGGCAGGCGTTCTACGGGCGCGATCTCGCCGGCACCGTCGTCCTCGTCGGCGTGCCGACCCCGGAGATGGAGCTGACCGTGCCGCTGCTCGACGTGTTCGGTCGCGGCGGCAGCCTCAAGTCCTCGTGGTACGGCGACTGCCTGCCCGAACGCGACTTCCCGATGCTCGTCGACCTCTATGAGCAGAAGCGCCTGCCGCTCGAGAAGTTCGTCACCGAGCGGATCGGCATCGGCGACGTCGAGGCGGCGTTCGCGAAGATGGAAGAGGGAACCGTGCTGCGATCGGTGGTGGAGGTCTGATGGCTGGGATCGATCATGTCGTGACGTCCGGGACGTTCTCGCTCGACGGCGGGACCTGGGATGTCGACAACAACGTGTGGATCGTCGGGGATCAGTCGGAGGTCATCGTCATCGACCCCGCCCATGATGTCGATGCCATCGCCGAGGCGGTCGGACCGAGAGAGGTCAAGGCCATCCTCCTCACGCACGGTCATGACGACCATGTCGGCGTCGTCCGTGACTTCGCGAGCCGGGTGGGCAATCCGACGATCTACCTCAACCCGGATGACTACGTGCTCTGGGACATGACCTACGAGGGCTACCGTCCCGAGGGGCAGATCGCCGATGGCGACACGTGGCGGGTCGGCGGGGTGACGATCAGGGCACTGCACACGCCGGGTCACTCCCCCGGATCGACGAGCTTCTTCATCGAGACCGGGCTGCCGGTTCCCGCCTCGGCGGGGGCGGGGTCTGCGGTCGGGCCGGTGCTCTTCTCCGGGGACACGCTCTTCAACGGCGGTCCCGGAGCGACGGGTCGCTCGCATTCGAGTTTCGAGACGATCATCGAGTCGATCAGGGATCGGCTCTTCACTCTGCCCGATCCGACGATCGTCCTCACCGGCCACGGCGAGTCGACGTCGATCGAGGCGGAGAAGCCGAGCCTCGAAGAATGGATCAAGCGGGGGCACTGAGGGTCCTGCACCGGAGCGCCTGAAGACGCAGTGTCTGCAGACTCCGCCCGGCTGCCGAGGCGCCGCGACACCGCTCACCCGGTGTCGCGGCGCTTCGGCATTCAGCCTCCGGCACGCCCACCCCGCACAGGGCAGTCCCGCCCTCACACCCCTATACACCGCGCGGCGCGTCGACCACACTGGTCTCATGGCCAAGACGAGCAGAATCATCAGCGTCTCCGTCCCCGTCAGCGACCTCGACGAGGCAACCCGCTTCTACACCGACGTCCTCGGATGCTCGGTGACCTACGACGGTGAGCCGATGCCCGGCAACCGCATCGTCGAGGTGGCACCACCGGGGTCGGACATCGCGATCGTCCTCATCCCGCAGGGCAGTCAGATCCCCGTCGCCATCCGCCTCGAGACACCCGACGCCGAGGAGGCGCACGAACGCATCTCGGCCGCCGGTGTGACGATCCACAACGACGAGGTGCTGCGCTGGCCGGGCGTCCCGCCGATGTTCTCGTTCACCGACCCCGACGGCAACGGCCTCGTCTACCTCCAGGACGACTGAGTCCCGCCTGACCTCCAGGACGACTGAGCCCCACCTGACGTCCGCGACGACCGAGTCGCGCATGCAGCCCGCGACGACCGAGCCCTGCACCCCTACACCACAACGACGGATCACCGTGTCGCACCCCACCCCGTGAGACGGGCATCACCCTGCGCCCGTTAGACTGCTCTGGTGCCTGATTCACATTCGCAGTCGCCAGTGACCGCCGACTCCGCCAAAGCCAGCCCCCAGTCCACCCCCGACGGCTCCGGCCTCAAGGCCGGAATGCGGCCCCGCCACCTCGTCATGATGAGCCTCGGCTCGGCGATCGGCGCCGGCCTCTTCGTCGGCTCCGGGGCGGGAGTCCAGGCCGCTGGGCCCGCGGTCCTCGTGTCCTACGTCGTCGCCGGCCTCATCGTCATCTTCGTCATGCGGGCGCTCGGCGAACTCGTCGCCGCCGATCCCAACCCCGGTGCGTTCTCCCACTACGCCGGCAAGGCCATGGGCCCGGCCGCCGCGTTCGCCGTCGGTGCCCTGTGGTGGGTGCAGCTGTGCCTCGTCGTCGCCGCCGAGGCGACCGCCGCCGCGCAGATCGTCGCCGGCTACCTGCCATCGGTTCCGCAGTGGGTGCTCGCGCTCATCATCATGATCGTCTTCACCGCGATCAACCTCACGACCTCCGGCAGCTTCGGTGAGTTCGAGTTCTGGTTCTCCCTCATCAAGGTCGCGTTCGTCGCCCTCTTCGTCGTCCTCGGCATCGCCTACCTGCTCGGCTGGACCCCGGCGGCTCCCCCGACCGAGATCTTCGCCGACGGCTTCATGCCCACCGGCATCCCCGGTGTCGCCGCCGGACTCCTCGTCGTCGCGTTCGCCTTCGGTGGCATCGAGATCGTCGCGGTCGCCGCCGCCGAGACCTCCGACCCCAGCCGCTCGGTGTCGAAGGCGATCAAGACGATCGTCTGGCGCATCCTCTTCCTCTACATCGGCTCGGTCGCGATCATCGTCCTCGTCCTCGACTGGACCGACCCCCGCCTCGCCGACTCGCCGTTCGTCGCCGTCCTCGACACCGCGGGACTGCCGTTCATCGCCTCCCTCCTCGCCGCCGTCATCGTCATCGCGCTGCTGTCGTCGATGAACGCGAACATCTACGGCGCCTCCCGGATGTCGTTCTCGATGGCCCGCCGCTCGATGCTGCCGTCCGGCCTCGGCCGCACGAACCGGCGCGGCGTGCCCGTCGCCGCAGTCCTCGCGACGTCTGTCTTCGGCTTCATCGCCGTCGCCCTCAACTACTTCTGGGCCGCCGAGGTGCTCGGCATCCTCCTCCAGATCGTCGGCTCGACGCTCATCGTCACGTGGGTCGCCACCCTCGTCTCGCAGCTCATCCTCCGCCGCCGCGCCGAGGCCGCCGGCACCCCGCTGCCGCTGAAGATGTGGCTGTTCCCCTGGCTGACGTACGCGGCCCTGGCCGGCATCGCCGTCATCATCATCCTCGGCCTCACCGTCGAATCGGTCCGCACCCAGATCATCGGCACGCTCATCTTCACCGTCGCCCTCTACCTCATCGGCATCGCCGTGACCCGCCGCAACCGGGCGAAGGGCATCGCCGCCGAGGTGTGACCCGAACCCTGCCGTCAGAATCGGCGTCCGTCGGCATCCTCGCCGAGGTGGTCCTCGAGTCGGTCCCTGCACCGCGCAGTCAGTGCGGTGCAGGGACCGACTCTTGTGTTTCCATCATGGAAACATTGAGGTAGAGTTTCCTCTATGGAAACACAACAGGTCTCAGACCACGACCGAGAAGAGGCGCGCCGAGCACTCCTCGCTGCGCGCCGGGAGGAAAGGAAGACCTCCTCCGGACACATCCCCAAGTGGCTGCTCGTGTACGGCGCAACCCTGAGCTTCGGCTTCGCCTGGACCAACCTCGCACCACCACCCGATTCAGCGATCACCGTCGGCGCGGTCATCGCGCTCACCACTGCCATGATCATCCAGATCGTTCTTCTCGTGAGGTATGTGTGGCACCCGAAGGGGTATCGGTTCGTCAGGATCCGGTGGAAGGTCCTCCTCACCATTGCCTGCATTGCGATGCTGCTTGTCGGCGGGACATCCGTGGTGGCGGCACTGCTCGGCAATGACAGAAACACCGTGTCCGGCGTCTGGTCGATCATCGCCGGCGTTCTCTGCCTCCTCCCGGTCCTCCTCGACGCAGCCGAGAAGCGCTGGCCGAAGCGCAAAGGACACCGCAGTGCCTGACGCCGAATTCAATCCGCTCATCCACGCCCCGATCCGCTTGCGCATCTGCGCAATGCTGTCGCAGGCGAAGGGCATCGAATTCGCCGAGATCCAGTCTCGCCTCGACATCTCCAAATCGGCGCTGAGCAAGCACCTGTCACAGCTCATCGACGCGGGCTACGTCGACGAGACGAGCATCGTCCGGCTCGGCCGCTCGCGGCAGTGGCTGTCACTGACACCGGCGGGCCTCGCCGCCTACAGATCCCACCTCGCCGCGCTGCGCCGCATCATCGACGCCGACGACTGATGGCGTCGCCCGACTCGACTGGAGTGACCCTGCGGCCTCTGCCCGGCGGACGCTGAGTTCTCAGCGCCCGCCGGTGTGCGTCCGCAGCTCAGCGGCCAGTGCGCTCAATGCCTCGTGTTCGCGGGCTGCGCTGATCCACCCGTCGAGCATCGCGAGCGTCTGGCCCTCGTGCCTGGCGAAATGGCGACCGGCATACTCGCGCATCGGGATCGGCGAAATCCGGTCGGCGGCCTCGAGCACCGCGCGAGCGACCGCCGGCACGACCGGCACCGGGACCCCGGTGACGGCACGGACCGCCTCGGCGGCGGCATCGCTCGGCAGCCGCAGATGATCGAGCAGCCGCTCCCACTCCCCTCCCCCGGCACTCAGCTGCGCGACGTACGGGATGAAGAGGGTCGGTGAGGAGATGAGGAGGTCGAGCGGCACGGTGACGACAGTCGGACCGAGCTCACGCGCCAGGGCACGCAGCGGATGCTTCGGACCGGCGGCGAGGAAGACCGGTGCCCCGAACGGTGACCAGAACCGCACTTCATGACCAGGCTCGATGTCCGGTGAGGGGGCGAGTCGTTCGGAGAGGAACGCTGGGGAGAACACGACGACCTCGGCGCCGGGAAAGAGCCCCTTCGCGACGCCGACATCCCCGCCGACCTGGCTTGTGATCGCCAGCCACCGCGGGGCGACGGCCCTGATCGCCGAGGCGACCGCCGCGTCGAGATCACCCGGCCGGGTGGTGAGGACGACGAGATCCCACGTCGTCGGCACACGGCTGCGCGTGCGCTTCCCGTGTTGCGCAGCGGCGCGGGCCCGCGCCACCGAGACTCCGGACCCGAGGGGTCCCGAGGCGACCGGGTCATCGTCGGCCGACGCGATCCGGAATCCTCCCGCATCGTCGATGCCGGCCCAATCGGTGATCGTCACCCGCCTCGTCGCGGCGACGTCGGTGACACTCCAGCCGGGTTCATCGGTGTCCGAATCGGTGGGCGCATCCAGCCACCGCACCCGCCGCGGGTAGGCTGCCCGCGGTCGCTCGAGCGGGGTTCGGGTGACGACGACCGTCTCGTGCCGACGACCGAGCAGTGCGGCACCCGCGATGCCGACGGCACCCGCACCTTGGAAGAGGATCCTCATGGCCGGTACACCAGCGCATTCGCGATCGCGGCCACGCCTTCGCCGCGGCCCGTGAGCCCGAGCGCATCCGTCGTCGTCCCCGACACGGACACCTCGGCCCCGGCCGCAGCGGACAGCGCTTCCTGCGCCTCGCTGCGCCGCTTGCCGATCTTCGGACGGTTCCCGATGACCTGGACGGCGATGTTGCCGATCTCGAACCCGGCGGCGCGGACGAGTCGGCCCGCCTCGGCGAGGAGACTCACTCCGGACGCCCCGGCGAATTCCGGGCGATCGACGCCGAAGTGCGCGCCGAGGTCGCCGATGCCGGAAGCGGAGAAGAGCGCATCACAGCAGGCGTGCGCGGCGACATCGGAGTCCGAATGGCCGTCGAGCCCACGCTCACCCGGCCACAGGAGGCCCGCGACCCAGAGTTCACGGTCGGGGTCGTCGGCGAACGCATGGACATCGACACCGATTCCGGTCCGGGGAATGGTCATCGCGGGGCTCCTAATCGGTGAGGCAGTCGCCTGCTCGGTGAGGCGGTCGTCGACTTCCAGAATAGGTGCCGGCCGGCGCGAACGCCCGAGCGCTCACACCGAGTCGGGATGCGACCGACCGCGCTCGCGGGCGATGTGCTCGGCGAGGACGAGGTCGAGCGGGTACGTGATCTTCAGCGATTCCTCGTCGCCGGGCACGGCAACGACATCGACGCCGAGGCGCTCGACGAGCCCCGCATCATCGGTCGCCGCGCGGGCGGCCTCACCCAGCGTCCGGACTTCCGCCCGGTAGCTCGCATGCGCACGGCGCAGCGTCTCGGCGGCGAAGCCCTGCGGCGTCTGGACCCGGCGCAGACTCCCCCGGTCGAGGTCGCCGCGGAGGACCTCGACATCGGCAGGCTGCTCCCGAGGTGTGTCCGGATACTCCCGAGGTGAGTCCGGCTGCTCCCCAGGTGAGTCCGGCTGCTCCCCAGGTGGAACCGGCTCGACATCGGCGTCATTGTCCAGCGGGATCCACCTCGGGGACTCTTCGGCCCGGCGGACGGTGTCGATCATCGGCAGGACGGGCACGACCGCCTCGGCGCCGGACGACACGGCGGCGGTCACCCGATCGAACACGGATGGCGGGGTGAGCGCGCGGGCGGCATCGTGGACGAGGACGGTGTCCGGGTCCCCGGCAGCTGCGAGGGCCGCTTCGACGGACTCGACACGGTCGGCGCCACCCTGGACGACGATGATCTCGATGGCCTCCGGAGGGACGCGGCCCTTTCCGGACCCAGCACCCCCGGCGAACCGTCGGCGCACCTCGGCGACCTCCGCCTCGGCCAGGGACACGAACACCTCGGGAGCCGCGACCACGATCGTGGTGGCGACTCCCGAGGTGATGATGGCGTCAAGACTGTGCGCGAGCAGAGTGCGGCCGTCCACCTGGACGAAGGCCTTCGGCTCGGTGTGCCCCAAACGCGTGCCCGACCCTGCGGCCGGGACGATGACGCAGGTGCTCAGGACGCGAGCACTTCGTCGAGGAGCGCTTCGGCTTCGGACTCCTCTTTCTTCTCCGCGAGGGCGAGCTCGGAGACGAGGATCTGGCGTGCTTTCGACAGCATGCGCTTCTCACCGGTCGACAGTCCGCGGTCCTGTTCGCGGCGCCAGAGGTCACGGACGACCTCGGCGACCTTGATCACGTCACCGGACTGCAGCTTCTCAAGATTCGCCTTGTACCGGCGAGACCAGTTGGTGGGTTCCTCGACGAATTCCGCCCGCAGGACGTTGAAGACCTTCTCCACACCCTCTTCGCCGACGACGTCACGGACGCCGACGAGATCGCAGTTCTCCGCGGGGACCTCGATGACGAGGTCACCATGGGCGACCTGGAGCTTGAGATACAGTTTCTCCTCACCTTTGATGGTTCGTTGCCTGATTTCTTGGATTGTCGCTGCACCGTGATGTGGATAGACAACAGTGTCGCCGACCTGGAAACTCATATTCTCTTCAAACCCCTTTCGCGGAATCCCAGTTTACCATGAGGCGCGCCACAGAAATCGCCCAGGATGGGGTTTCCTCATGCTAGGCTCGGCCTTTTTGGCCGCAGTCATCAGGATCTCGCCGAGGCGGCGCAGGCGTCCCAGCGGACGCGCAGAGAACACCGGTCAGGTTGTCGTCTTCGTCACCGTCGGTCACGTCGTCAGCCCGGCAACTCGGGTTGGCGTCAGCGCCTCGGGAAGTTCACAGACAAGGTTCTACAGCTGGTCAAAAACCGGGTAGTATACAGACGGATCTTGTATTGCCACTTCAAGGAGCACAATGAAACGGCACAACCGCGCAGCTCTCGCACTTGCCGCCCTCGCGCTCGTCATCCCCGTCAGCGGATGCGCGAGCCTGATCTCCCCTCAGCAGACGGCTGAGTACCGCTACAACGGCGGCGACGGCGCGTGGGGATCGGTCGGCGATGTCGAGGTGCGCGGCCTCCTGCTCATCATGGACGAGAGCGGCGAGGGCCCGGCCCAGCTGTTCTTCACGCTCATCAACAAGGGCACCGAGGCGGCCGATGTCACGGTCGCGGTCTCCGGAGACTCCTTCTCCGAGACGGTTCCCGCCGGCGAGACCTTCATCCAGGATCCCGAGAGCCCCCAGTCGACCGACAGCGAGCAGCTCATCGTCGACCCCATCGACGCGAAGCCCGGTGACCTCATCGACGTCACCGTCTCCACGGGCGGCCAGGAGCAGACCATCGAGACCCAGGTCCTCTCGAACGTCCTCCCCTACTACGAGGAGTACCTCCCGTCGGAGTCGCCGTCGGCGGTGCCGACCGACGACGCCACCGAGGAGACCTCGACCGAGGGCACCGGTACGGAGACCTCGACCCCGACCGAAGGCGCTGCGAGCACCGAAGGCACGACGTCGACCGAGGGCACGACCGCGACCGAAGGCACCGCAGCCGCCAACGGCTGACGCCGCCCACCGGGCCTCACCGGCCTTCCGGCACGCACGAACCTCCCGGCGCGCACCATCTGCGCCACAGCACGAAGGAGCCGCTCACCACAGGTGAGCGGCTCCTTGTGTATGGGTCTGTGCTCTTGGGGTGCCGGTGCTCGCGCAGGTCCTCTGTGCCGAGGCCCCGCACGCCGCAACCGTTACGCCTCGAACTTGTACCCGAGGCCGCGGACGGTGGTGAGCAGCTGCGGCTCGGACGGATTCTGCTCGACCTTCGCGCGCAGGCGCTTGACGTGGACGTCGAGGGTCTTCGTGTCCCCGACGTAGTCCTCGCCCCAGATCCGGTCGATGAGCTGACCGCGGGTCATCACGCGCCCGGAGTTGCGGACGAGGATCTCGAGGAGTTCGAACTCCTTGAGCGGCATCGACAGCTCCTCCCCGCGGACGGAGACGACGTGGCGCTCGACATCGATGCGGACTCCCCCGGCTTCGAGGATCGAATCGTCGAAGCTCTCGGCTTCGACATTGCGCCGCAGCACCGCGCGGACGCGGGCGAGGAGCTCGCGCGAGGAGTAGGGCTTCGTCACGTAGTCATCGGCACCGAGTTCGAGCCCCACGACCTTGTCGATCTCCGAGTCCTTGGCCGTGAGCATGATGATCGGCACGTTCGACTTCGCCCGCAGCTCGCGGCACACTTCGGTGCCCGAGGCACCGGGCAGCATGAGGTCGAGGAGGACGAGATCGGCGCCGTTCCGGTCGAACTCCGCGAGGGCCCTGAGGCCGTCATCGGCAACGGTCACCTCGTACCCCTCCTTGCCGAGCAGGTACGACAGCGGATCCGAGAACGAATCCTCGTCCTCAACAAGCAGAATTCGAGTCACGTCGTGAGCTTCCTTTGTTCGCTTCCAGTGGGCAAAACCTGGGCGGTCCCATTCTCCTCCGGACCCTCACCGTTGTCACCGCCGCCCGCCGAGGCGGTCCCCGGGTCACCATCGACCCTATCGCCACCGGCCTGGCCGGCACCGGGCCGCTCGTCAGCGGCCTGTGCGTCGGCGTTCTGCTCGTCCCCGGCCCGGACCGCGTCGCCCCCGGCCTGCGCCGAATGCTCGAGCAGCACCCCTTCGGGGGCGGTCGAGGTCGCCTCGGCGACGGTCTGCGTGCCGGCCAGCGGCAGGACGATCGTGAACGTCGACCCCTTGCCGAGCTGGCTCCACACCCTCACCTCGCCGCCGTGGGTGGCGACGATGTGCTTGACGATGCTGAGCCCGAGACCTGTGCCGCCGGTGATCCTCGAACGGGCGGGATCGACGCGGTAGAAGCGCTCGAAGACCCTCTCAGTGTCCTGCCGGGACAGGCCGATGCCCTGGTCGGTCACGGAGATCTCGACGCGTTCGTCGACGAGTTCGACGCCGACGCCCACGCGGGTGCCGTCGGGCGAGTAGTTGATCGCATTGTCGATGAGGTTGCGCACCGCGTTGACGAGGAGCTCGTAGTTGCCTTCGACGAGGAGGCTCGTCGGCGGGGCGATCTCGATGTGGATCCGCTTCGCCTCGGCGCGGGTGTGAGCGCGGTCGGCGGCGTCGTCGATGACCTCGGCGGCCGAGATCTTCTCCGTCGTCGACGGGGCGGCGTGGTCCTGGACGCGGGAGAGGTCGATGATCTCCTGGACGAGCTGGGTGAGGCGCTTCGATTCGCGCTGCATGCGTCCGCCGAAGCGCTCGACCGCCGCCGGGTCGTCGGAGAAGTCGGTGACCGCCTCGGCGAGGAGGGCCATCGCCCCGATCGGCGTCTTGAGCTCGTGGGAGACGTTGGCGACGAAGTCCCGACGGACGGCGTCGACGCGCTTCGACTCGGTCTGATCGTCGCAGAGGACGAGGATGAACGCGGTGCCCAGAGGTGCGATCCGCGCATGGAGGTAGCGGAGGACGGCGTCGGAGGCCTCGCGCTTCTGTTCGAGGTCGATCTCTTCGATGAGCCCCCGCGCCCGCACCCGCTCGACGACCTCGAGCATCTCCGGTGACGTCAGGGAATGCCCTCTGACCAGGCCGAACGTATAGGCGGCCGGGGAGGCTTTGACGACGTCATCGCCGGCATCGAGGACGATCGCCGCCGATTGGAGGACGGCGAGCACCTCGGCGATGCCCTCGGGCAGATCGTCTTCGGAATGCAGGTCGGCAGCATCGCGGGAGCGTTCGCTGAAACGGAACGCCAAAATGCCCGCTATGCCGAGTCCCAGGCCGACGATGCCGGTCAGGACCGCTACAATCAAGAGATCCACGTGAACAAGCTTAGGCGCAGTCTGCTTGCCGGTCGCACCGGATTCACCCGCTGACAGGGCTTTTGGCGAGGAATTCACCGAACCGCCAGTTGCCGTTCACGCGGCGATGGAAAGCTGAAGTCAGTGTGCCTGCCGGGACAAGCCGCACTGTCGAGCAGTCCGAGCACGGCCGATCCCGAGATCTGCGCCACGCACTCTCACCTCGCACGAGACAAAGGAAGCATCCTCAATGCGCGAAGTCTTCAGGAATGAGCTCGATGAGCTGGCCACCCAGCTCGTCGAGATGTCCACCAAGGTCCTCGACTCGATCCGCCTGGCGAATCAGGCCCTGCGGAGCAATGACCTCGAGCTCGCCGAACGCGTCATCGAAGCCGACGCGAAGATCGATGCCATGCAGCACACCCTCGACCAGCAGGCCGCCGAGATCCTCGCCCTCCAGGGTCCCGTCGCCTCCGATCTGCGCGCCGTCATCGGCGCGTTGCGGATGAGCGCCTCACTCGAGCGCATGGGCGACCTTGCTCGTCACATCGCCCAGCAGGTGCGCATCCGCTACCCCGAATCCGCGATCCCCAAGCACTTCGAGCCGACGTTCCTGCGGATGGGCGATTCGGCGGAGAAGATCGCCGAGGCGACCGAGAACCTCCTCAACAACCCCGGCCTGTCGATGGTCCCGACGATCAACGCGATCGACGAGGAGCTCGACGAGCTCCACCTCTCCGTGTTCGCGCAGCTCGCCGACGCCCCCGCCGAGGACCTCGCCCCGCGCCACATCGCCGATGTCACGCTGCTCTCGCGCTACTACGAGCGTTTCGGCGATCACGCCGTGTCGGTCTCGCAGAAGGTCGAATACCTGCTCACCGGCAACTGGGAGCCCTACCTGTCCCGGAAGTGAGCGCGAGCCCCGGTTCCCGTGAACTCAGGTTCGGCTGAGCCCGGGTTTACCTGAGCCCGGGTTGACCTGAACCCGGGTTGACCCGATCCCGGGCCCGTACTGACGACGATCGCCGAGGTGGTTGACCCACCTCGGCGATCGTCGTTTCCGTGTCCGCTGGGCGCGTCTCTGCTCAGCGCATCAGGGTGCCCCGCTCACCCCGAGACGGCGTTCGCGGGCGCCTCTCGGGCGACGACGTCACGTCTGCGTCGGCGGGGCACCCCCCTGATCCCTCGCGCGATCGTCCGATGCACCCCCGTCGTCACCGCGACGCCGAGGATGAGGAGGGCCCCGCCGATGAGTTCGGGCACCGTCGGCCGGTCGCCGAGGACGAGCCACGCCGCGCCGACCCCGACGGGCGGGACGAGGAGCGTGAACGGGGCGACCTGCGAGGCGGGGAACCGGGCGAGCAGGGAGTTCCAGATGACGTACCCGATGAGCGAGGCGACGCCGGCGGTGTAGACGACCGAGGCGAGGACACCCCACGTCGGGTGCGTGAGGGAGGCGACCACCTCGGTGGGGCCGTCGATGAGCAGGGAGAGCCCGAGCATCGGCAGCGGCACGACGAGACCCGACCACACGGTCATCTGCAGTCCGCTGATGCCCGGCTTCACCCCGCGGGCGATGACGTTGCCGATCGCCCAGGACAGTGCGGCACCGAGGCAGACGACGAAGGCGACGACGGGGATCGACGCCTGGAGGCTCAGGCCGATGACGGCGAGGCCCGCGACGCCGATGAGGATGCCGATGATCTGGCGCCGGTTGGGGATCTCCCGCAGCGCGAGCGCGGCGACGAGGACGGTGAAGGCGGCCTGGATCTGGAGGATGATCGAGGACAGCCCGACGGGGAGGCCGAGGAAGAGCGAGGTGTAGAGGAGCCCGAACTGCCCGGCGGACATGAAGACGCCGATGAGGAGGATGCGCCCGAAGCTGCCGCGCGGGAAGGGCACGAAGAGGATCGCGGGGATGACGACGACGGTGAACCGCGCCGCGACGAGGAGGAGGGGCGGCCAGTCCCGGAGTCCGAAGTCGATGAAGATGAAGTTGACGCCCCAGAGGACGACGACGAGGAGGGCGAGGAGGTAATGGACGGGGCGCATGACTTCAGGATCTCAGCGCCCAGCTATAAAATCCATTGAAAGTCACTCCAGTCATTCATTACGATATTTTGATGATCGATATCGTCGCCCTGCGCACCCTCGTCGCTCTCGACGGGCTCGGGTCCGTCACCGCCACGGCCGACTCCCTCGGCTACACGCCGGCCGCGGTCAGCCACCAGCTGCAGAAGCTCTCCCGCTACCTCGGCGCCCCGGTCACCGAACGCACAGGCCGCGGCATCTCGCTCACGCCCATGGGACGCGAGCTCAGCAGCCGCGGGTCGCAGATCCTCCACGACCTCGAAGGCATCGAGTCCGAGGCCCGGGCCCGCTCAGGTGACCCGCGCGGCCGGATCACCGTCGGCGGGTTCTCCACCGGCATCCGCGGCCTGCTCGTCCCCGCGCTGCCCCGGCTCGCCGAGGCCGCGCCCGAACTCACGGTGACGAACGTCGAATCCGACCCGGACGAACTCGTCGAGATGGTCTCGGCGGGGCGGATCGACGCGGCCCTGATCTTCGACTGGAACAGCTCCGTCCTCCGCCTGCCCTCGACCCTGACCTCGGAGATCATCGCCGTCGACCGTGCCGACATAGTCATGCCGTGTGACCATCATCTCGCCTCGCGCGCCGAGGTGACACGCGCCGACCTCGTCGGTGAGGTCTTCGTCTCCGCCCCGCGCGGGGCGGTGTGCCATCGCTGGCTCGTCGCGCTCTTCGAGGACCTCGGCAGCGAGCCGCGGGTCGAGTACTGGGCGGTCGAGTACGACACCCAGGTCGAGTTCAGCCGGTCGGTCGGCGCACTCGCACTCGTTCCCCGGCTCGGTCGCCCGCACCTGCCGTCCGATGTCACGGCAGTGCCGCTCGACGACCCCTCGATCGCCCGGTCGATCCACACCGTATGGCGGCGGTCGATGACGAACTCCCCGGCGATCGCCGTCCTGCGCAGGCAGATGCAGGCGATCGCCGGGGAGTTCGCGGAACGCTGACGAGCGCCAGCCGGGCTCGTGTTGAGCCGGGCTCAGGCTCTGCCGGGTTCCGGCTCGGGTCGGCTCGGGCTCAGCGGCCCTGGTTCGCGACCTTGCCGATCGCCTCCTCGGCCGCTGCGGGGTCGAGGTAGGTGCCGCCCGGGGTGACCGGCGTGAAGTCGTCGGTGAGTTCGTAGTGGAGCGGGATGCCGGTGGGGATGTTGAGTCCCGTGATGTCCGCGTCGGAGATGCCGTCGAGGTGCTTGACGAGGGCCCGCAGCGAGTTGCCGTGAGCGACGACGAGGACGGTGCGGTTCTCCGAGAGTTCGGGAACGAGGACGTCGTACCAGTAGGGCAGGAGACGGTCGATGACGTCGGCGAGGCATTCGGTGCGCGGCACCGAGTCGCCGAGGTTGGCGTACCGCGGGTCGCCGACCTGCGAGAACTCAGAGGCGTCAGAGAGCGCGGGCGGCGGGGTGTCGAAGGAGCGACGCCAGGTCATGAACTGCTCTTCGCCGAACTCCTCGCGGATCTCCTTCTTGTCCTTGCCCTGCAGCGCGCCGTAGTGGCGTTCGTTGAGCCGCCAGCTGCGGTGGGTGTCGAGCCACGAAAGGTCGGCGGACTCGAGGGCGAGGTTCGCGGTGAGGATGGCCCGCTTGAGGCGGGAGGTGTGGACGACGTCGGGGATGAGATCGGCCTCGCGCAGGAGCTCTCCGGCGCGCTTGCCCTCGGCCCGTCCCTTGTCCGTGAGGGTGACATCGACCCAGCCGGTGAACAGGTTCTTCTGGTTCCATTCGCTCTCGCCGTGGCGCAGCAGGATGAGGTTATGTGTCATGGCCCCTATTTTCGCACGGGCGGCGTCCCCCACTCGACGGTTCCATGATGTGGTAGTTCGTCTTGCCTGACGGGACGACGGGGCTAGTATTCGGCTATGTCCGATTCAGCACAGCACCCGAGTCCCGCCCCGGCGCAGACCGCCCGAGCCGACCGCAGTTCGATCATCGCCGTCACTGCCCTGCCGGTCCTCGTCATCCTCGCCGGCGTCCTCGGCTTCCTCAGTCCGGACACGTTCACCCCGCTCGCGCCGACGATCACGTGGAGCCTCGGCGTCGTCATGTTCTTCATGGGGCTGACATTGACGCTGCCGGACTTCGCGCGGATCGCGAAGCGTCCGTGGATCGCCCTCCTCGGCGTCGTCACGCAGTACGTCGCGATGCCGCTGCTCGGACTCCTCGTCGTCACCGTCTACGATCTGCCGCCGGAGATCGCCGTCGGCGTCATCCTCGTCGGCTGCGCGCCGGGCGGGACGGCCTCGAACGTCGTGACCTATCTGGCGAAGGGCGACGTCGCATTGTCCGTGTCGGTCACGACGCTGTCGACGCTCATCGCTCCTGTGCTCACGCCGCTGCTCACCCTGTGGCTTGCGGGGTCGTACATGGATGTGCCGTTCTGGTCGATGTTCGTCTCGATCTGCCAGACGGTGCTCGTGCCGGTCATCGTCGGTGTGCTCGTGCGCCTCGTCGCCTCCCGGTTCGTCGACCGGATCGCCCCGGCGCTGCCGTGGCTGGCCTCGCTGGCGATCGCCTACATCGTCGCCATCGTCGTCGCCGGTTCGGCCGGCTCGATCGCCACGGCGGGCATCCTCGTGCTGCTCGCGGTCATCACGCACAACGTGCTCGGGCTCGCCGTGGGCTACGGCGTGGCCGCCGCGTGCCGTCTCGACACGCCCACCCGCCGGGCCCTCTCGTTCGAGGTCGGTCTGCAGAACTCCGGGCTCGCCTCGACGCTCGCGACGACGTACTTCTCTCCGCTCGCGGCGCTGCCGGGTGCTGTCTTCAGCGTGTGGCACAACGTCTCCGGTGCCGTTCTCGCCTCGATCTTCGCGCGCCTGCCCTACGGCAAGCCCCCGGCCGATGCGTCCCGCACCGCGCCGGCGCGGCAGGACGCGTGAGGGCTCACATCCACTTGACGCCGTCGACCTCGAACTCGCGGATGCGGTAGCTGATCATCTCAGCGAGGAGGTCGGTGGGGATCTCCTCGTCGTAGGGCAGCTTGATCGAGCCCTTGCCCGTGTCGAAGTCGCTCAGCCGATCCGCGAAGGCCTCCTTCGTGCTCGGGGTGAAGACGAAGTTCGCATGGTGTGTGTACCCCGCGAAGACGAAGAGGATCGAGTCGAGGAAGTATGCAGGGTTGCCCCATTTGATGCCCTCACCGGCGGTCGGGGCGTGCTCCCGGCTGAGATCTCGCAGCTGCGTGAGGAAGTCCCGCTGCGCCTCCGAGTCGAAGGTCGCGATGTATTCGTCGACGGTGCCCGGCTTGCTGAGATCGACGCGTTTGATCATCACCTCTCCCCTCCCTCAGGCGCGGTCACGTCCGCGGGCTCAGCCGCCTCGGTGCGCTCAGCGCCCTCAGACTGGTCGGACCCGATCGCCCCCGCCTGCTCGGACCCGAACGTCCCCGACTGCTCGGATCCGGGCGACTCAGCCTGCTCGAATCCGGGCGATTCCGACCGCTCCGGTCCGATCGTGCCGAGGAACTCATTGTCGGGACCGGAGAGCACATGCTCGAACGCCGCGAGGTTCCGCGTCGACTCCCCGCGGCTGACCCGCCACGCCCACTCCTTCTTCATCCCCGTGAGGAAGCCGATGAGGAGGAGTTCGTTGAACGATTCGTCGGCGACGGTGAGGAACTCCCCCAGCAGCCCGTCGAGGTCATCGAGCAGCCGAAGCACTGGAACCGTGGCCCGGAGATAGACGTCGCCGAGGTGGTCGACTCCGAACGCGGTCGCCGCGAGCTTCATGTTCTTCCGCAGCAGCCAGCGGTTGAACTCCGCGGCGTTCTCATCCGGGTGGCGGATGACGAACGCGGCGAGCTCGGCGGTCCGGGCCGAGATGACGATCGAGACCGTCGTCTTGAGCTTCCGCTCCCCCGGCAGCACGACCGCGATCGACGAGTCGTCGACGCTGTCGACCTCGACCTCGTTCGCGCTCGCCCACTCGGTGATGCCGGACATGATCTCAGCGGCCCTCGTCGGGGCGTCCGTCCCGGCCGTCGGAGCCGGGGTCTCTGGAGGTGCGGATTCGGGCTCTGTCATCAGAGCGACCCCCCGCACAGGCCGGGAGCGGCGAGGTCCCGCTCGATCGGTTCGACCGCCTCGGCGAGGGCGTCGAGCACCGTCGCCACCGTCGTGTGCCAGTCGAACCGCTGCGAGCGGGCCACCGCGTGCTCGCCGAGTTCGGCGCGCAGCTGCGCGTCGCCGAGCAGCCGCTCGAGGGTGAGCGCCCAATGGCGCGGGTTGTGGTCGGCGATGAGGAGACCGGAGAAGCCGTTCTCGACGACCTCCGGCAGACCGCCCACCGCCGAGGCGATCGCGGGCAGCCCCGAGGCCGCGGCCTCGGCGGCGACGAGCCCGAAGGATTCGCTGCGCGACGGGACGAGGAGGACATCGGCGGCACGGTAGTACGTGACGAGATCGGCCGCCGGCACCGGCTGCCTGACCTCGATGTGCGGGTCGACGGCGACCGCCGCCGAGAGTGCGGTGTGGAAGTCCGCGGTGTGGAGATCCGTGCTGTGGAGATCCGCGGTCCGGAGGTTCGTCATCTGACGCCCGGATGCCGCGAACTCAGCACTGCGGTGGTGCGAGGAATCGGCCGGCTCGGCCCACCCCGAGGCGGCGCCGAGGAGGATCCCGCGGGTGGACGCCGCCAGCTCCGGGTTGTTCTCCTGCAGGCAGGCGAGGGCATCGACGACGACGTCGGTGCCCTTGATGAACTGCATTCGCCCGACGTAGAGGACGAGGTGCTCGTCGGTGGCGATGCCGAGCTCCCGCCGCGCCGCAGCCCGGGAGCCGGGTGAGAAGAGATCGTGGTCGACGCCCGGGCGGGCGACGATGACGGAGTCCGGAGCGGCGCCGAGCTCCCCGATGAGGTCACGGCGTTCGGCGGGAGTGTTGGCGACGAGGAGGTCGACGCGGTGGGCGATGCGCTCCTCGGCCCGCAGGCGCCGAGGCGATTCGTCCTCGGTCTCCGAGTCCCGGTTCTTCACGGCACCGATCGTGTGCATGCTCGCGATGAGCTGCGGGCGAGCCCGGGTGACGTCATTGCCCGTGACGAGCGCCTGTGCCTTGAGGGCCGCCTCGGCGGAGATCCAGTAGTGCGCCCACACGAGGTCAGCGGCGGCATACGCGGGATGTGCGGCGAGCAGGCGCGCAAGGTCGTCGATCCGCCCGGCGAGCGCATCCTTCGTCGCGGCGTCCGTGCGCAGCCAGTGGAGGCGGATGTTCTCCGACAGCGTCACGGTGTCGGCGTCGGGCCGCTCGGTGCCGTTCCCGTTCGGGTCGGCGGTGAAGACGTCGACCACGTGTCCCATGGCGGCAAGGGCCCTGACCGTGTGGTCGACGTAGACGTTCATCCCGCCCGCGTCGCCCTGCCCCGGCTGCGCCGCGGGTGAGGTGTGGAGGGAGAGGACGGAGATGTGCACGGTCGCCAGTCTAGCCAAAGAACTCGCTGAGGATTCGGCGGACCTCATGGCGGCCGCGCCACAGGATCGATCCGGCGGGCAGGACCTCGAGGCGTGAGCCGGGGACGGCGGCCGCGATCTCCTCGGCGACGAAGACGGGATGAGCGGGGTCGTCCTCGTGGGTGAGGACGAGCACCTCGCCCGCGAACTCGCGCAGCCGGGTGAGTCCGGTGTCGAACTCGGCGGGGTCGCCGACGCCGGCGGCGGCGATCTCGAGGGCGAGACCGAGCCCGTCGGACATGTCGGTGTGGACGAGGTTCTCCGCCTTCGCCCGCGTCCAGGCGCGGGCCGGGACGAGGGCGGCCACCTCGGCGGGTTCGCGGGAGAGCATGAGCTCGGTGATGCCGTCGACGTCACCGGCGGCGACGAGACCGCGCAGGGACTCGAGGTACGCGGTGTGGGCGTGGGCCACCTCGGCGGGGAATCCGGCGAACGATGCGGGCAGGACGAGGGCGACCTTCTCCAGTCCGGCGGCGGCCGGGTGCCCGGTGCTCAGCAGCCGGAGGAGACCGCCGGCGGACATCGAGACGCCGAGGGCCCGCGTCGCGGAGGTCGCGGTGAGTGCGTCGGCGAGCGCCTCGGCGATGAGGGCGTAGTCCCACCCCGGCCCGGGTGAGGGTCGGCCGCCGTGGCCGAAGAGGTGGAGGAAGTGCTTCGTTCCCGTGATGCCGGTGCCGAACGGGCGGGTGTCGCGGATCGCGCCGGCGAAACCGTGGCTGAAGAGGGTGTGAGGGTCGCCGGTGCCGAACGTCGAGATGTACCCGGTCTCGGGACCGGGGAGGTTGGCGTCGCTCATGCGCGGGTCAGGCGTTCCGGTTCCGCGGGTCGACGGCCTTGATCTTCGGGCGCACGTCGGTGAGGTAGACGATCGCACCGACGAGGGCGAGGAGATTGAGGAAGATGATGCTCTGGCCCAGCGGCGGCAGGGCGATGAGGGCGAGCGCGAGGCCGACCCCGAGGAGGATCACCCAGAACTTCTTGCTCTGCTTGTCCACGGCGCGGTAGTTCTCATCCTTGTACCGGAGCGCATCGACGAACGCCCACAGCTGGACGCCGAACGCGGCAACCGTGAGGGCGAGAAAGACGAGGCGCTGAAAGTCAGCAATGAGTTCCATGCCCACCAGGGTAGCAACCGCCGGTGCCGACGGCATCGGGGCAACTCACAGGATGCCTGAGACCCGCAGACCCGCGCACACGCCCATGGCGAGGACGACGCTGACGAGCATCGGCACCCGCAGGATCGCGGCGAGCACCCCGACGCCGACGCCGATGAGTCGCGCCGGATCGGCGAGGTCGCGGCCGTCGAAGATCGCCGTCGTCGCGAAGACGGCGCCGATGAGGACGACGGTGGCCCGGTCCATCCACTTCGTCACCCGGGAGGTCGGTTCGTCGGGGACGACGTCCGCACCGGTGGCGGCCGGGTCGTTCGCCGGGGTGGTTGCGCTCGGGGTGGCTGTGCTCGCCGAGGCGGGGGCGCGGTCGTCATCGGCGGCGACGAGGGCGCGGCGCTTGCCGCGGGTGGCGAGCGCGGCCCCGACCTTGACCCCGGCGAAGCGCATGACGTACGTGCCGATGGCCAGGGCGGCGAGCGCGATGAGGAAGGACGTCGCAGTCATCGGGTGGCCTCGCTTTCGGGTGCAGTCGTGGTCGGGGTGGCAGGCAGGTCGTTCTCCTTGCTCTTCCCAGCCCCGGCACCCTTTCCCTTCCTCATCCTCCGCGAGCGGACTGCACGGCGGACCAGCCAGCCGAGGGCGACGACAGCGAACACCGACAGGGAGGTCACCGCGCCGAGGCCGAGCGGCAGGATCGGCGTGAGCAGCACAGCGACGAGGATGCCCGCCAGGGTGAGGCAGAGCGTCTTCCGGTTCTTCAGGTCACCGCGGATGAGGCAGAAGAGGATGATCGGGAACGCGGCGTCGAGTCCGAGCATGTCCGCGTCGACGACGCTGCCGAGCCATTGGCCGACGACGGCACCCGAAGGCCACATCAGGGCGATCGCCGCCCCCATGAGGAGGAAGGCGTGCCAGCGCTGGCGGTCGCCGACTCCGGTCCGGGCGACCGCGGTCGATTCGTCGTTGATCCAGTGGGCGGCGATGAGCGCCCGCCAGTCCTGCGGGAAGAAGGGACCGACGGCCATGCCGAACGCGAAGTTCCGCGAGTTGACGAGGAGACCGGCGAGCACCGCGAGCACCGGGGCCCCGCCGGCGGCGATGACGCCGACGAACGTGAATTCGGCCGCCCCGCCGAGGGCGAAGGCCGCGAGCAGCAGCGTCTGCCACCACGCGAACCCTGCGGTCGCCGAGATCGCACCGTAGGACAGGGCGACGGCGACGATCGTCACCGTGATGATCGCGACGGCGCGGTAGGTCGACGCCGGAAGCACGCGATCGATCGTGCGGAATGCTGAACTCATGTTCACCATAGTGCACACTCGCCCATTCGTTCGTCAACCCGAACGGGGCATCGGTCTGATGAACACCACGGTACGATGGTGCCATGAGTGCAGCTTCGAACGATTCGTCTCTCACCGACCACGCCGGCGACGTCGACCGCACCGACGATGGCGCCGACCGCGTCGACGTCGACCGCGCCGACGATGTCGCCGACTCCGATGAGATCGTCGACTCTGGCGCCGATGATTCCGCGCTCGGCGACTCATCCCTCGGCGACCCATCCCCCAGCGACACGTCCCCCGGTGAGGTCGTCCCGGAGGACTCGCGGACGCCAAGGGCCCAGGTCGCCGCGGCGGTGAAGCGCGAACGCCAGCGCGCCGGCCTCTCCCTCTCGGAGGTGGCGCGCCGTGCCGGCATCGGCAAGTCGACGATGTCCGGCCTCGAAGCGGGCACCGCCAATCCGAGCCTCGAGACGATGTGGGCTCTGGCCGCCGCCCTCGACATCCCGCTCTCCCGACTGCTCGATCCCCCGCAGCACGAGGTCGCCCTCCACCATGTCCGCGACATGCCGAGCCTGCCCTCGACGTCGGCGAACTACGTCGCGACGCTGCTCTCGACGTCCCCGCCGACCGCACGGCGCGACATCTACTTCATCCAGGCCGAACCGGGCGAGTCACGCAATTCCCACCCGCACCCGGCGGGCACGATCGAGCACGTCATCGTCGGCCGCGGGGCGGCGCGGATCGAGGCGCTCGGACAGTCGTACGAACTCGTCGCCGGCGACTATCTCGTCCATCCCGGCGATCAGCCGCACACGTTCACCGCGCTCGAACCCGGCACGAACTGCATCTTCGTCATCGAGAGCTGACAGCGCTGCCGTCGAGAGCCGACGACAGCCTCGGCGAACCCTGACGACGCCCTCATCGAAAACTGACAGGACGCGTCACTCCACGGGCGGCCCGTCGGCGTTGTCCTCGGCGAGGGAGGGCAGCCGGTCGTGGGCGGCGTCGTTCGTCAGACCGGCCGCTTGAAGGAGATCGGCGGCCACCGGCCGCAGGAGCAGGACGAGGGATTCGTCGTGGATGTCCCAGCTCTTCTCCGCCCGCGGATCGAGTTCGCCTGCGGCCTCGGACAGGGCCACCTCGGCGAGGGAGCGGTCGGTGCCCCTCCGCAGTGCGATCTCGAGCTTCTTCGCCCCGTCGGCCAGGGATTCGACGTAGTCGGCGATGATCGGCTTCTTCACCCCGAGCTCGGTGATGCCTACGACCCTGCGCGCGATGACGCGGATCGTGCGCATCGCCCGGTCGGAGTAGGTGTGGGCGCGGGAGAGTCGGGTCACCTCGGCGGCATGACGGCGACCGCGCGCATTGATCTTCGCGGCCTCCTTCGACACCTGGAGCGAGGACCCCCACGAATCGATGATGTCCTGAGTCTCGCGGGCACGGGTGAGCGCCCGCATCGCGAGTTCGGTGTCGGCGTCCCGCAGCGCCCGCGACATCATGGTCAGCACGCTGCTCACCTCGTCGAGGAGGTTCGCCGCGAGCGCCCGCGGGACCTTGCGGGCGTCGCGGGGCATGATGAGGGCGAGGATGATCGCGAAGAGCGAACCGACGAGGGCGTCGAGGGTGCGCGGGAACGGCAGGGTCGTCGCGGTCGCGGGAACGACGACGACGTAGACGGACTGGACGGCGATCTGCGTGATGAAGATGCCCCCGGAGTTGAGCACCGTGCCGATGACGAGGCCGATGATGAGGGTGAGGGCGAGCTGCCAGATGCCGGACCCGTAGATGTTGACGAGCACCTCGCCGACGAGCACCCCGAACGTCGCGCCGAAGCCGATCTCGAGCGAGCGGCGCAGGCGGCGGTCGGCGACGGGACCGATGCCCACGGCTGCGGCGACGGCGGCGAGGAACGGGTAGGGATGGCCGAGGACGTAGACGCAGAACGCGTACGCGGCGGTCGCGGCGATGGGGATCTGGATGAGCTGTCCGAAGTTCGCGCCGACGCGTTTGAATCCCATGCGCAGACGATGGGCGACGACGTTGAACCCTCGCTTGGCCAGCCCGCTGACCTCGACTTTCGCCATGCTTTCCGACCCCCTCCCGCGCTCGCTGTACTCAGATTACCGGAATTGTGACATGCTAATGTCGGTGCGCCGAGGAGGCTGAAGAATGACGACGAACCTGACCCGAGACGAAGCGCAGAGCCGATCTCATCTGCTCAAGGTCAAGACTTACACCGTTCATCTCGATGTGAGCAATGCCGAGTCCGATGCTGATACGTACCTCTCCCGCACCGTCGTCGAGTTCAAGGCTCGCGCCGACGCCCAGACCTTCATCGACCTCATTGCCGACTCCGTCTCTCTGGTCCAGATCAACGGGGAGGACCTCTCCCCCGCCGAGGTGTTCGACGGTGCCCGCATCACGTTTCCCGTCCGTGAGGGCAAGAACACCCTGACTATTGAGGCGCGGGCACGGTATTCGACCTCGGGTGAGGGCCTGCACCGGTTCACCGACCCCGCCGACGGCAAGGTCTACCTCTACTCACAGTTCGAACCGACCGATGCCCGGCGCGTGTTCGCGAACTTCGACCAGCCCGATCTCAAGGCGAAGTTCGTCTTCAGCGTCACTGCCCCCGAAGCGTTCCAGGTGCTGTCGAATCAGGCCGAGACGAGCCGTGAGGCCACTGGCGACGATGCCGTGACCCATTACTTCGCGCCGACGCTCAAGCAGTCGAGCTACATCACGTGCATCACGGCCGGCCCCTATGAGGGGGCGACGGACACGTGGACGGACCCGGTGACGCAGGAGACGGTTGACCTCGGCGTGTGGACCCGGGCCTCCCTCGTCGATCATCTCGACGCCGCCGACATTCTCGGGATCACGAAGGCCGGTCTCGACTTCTTCAGCGCCGAGTTCGACTACCCCTACCCGTGGGGCAAGTACGATCAGATCTTCGTTCCCGAGTACAACCTCGGCGCGATGGAGAATCCCGGCCTCGTCACCTTCACCGACGCGATGATCTTCCGCGACAAGGTCACCGACGCGATGTACGAGTCGCGCGCGAACGTCATCCTCCACGAGATGGCGCACATGTGGTTCGGCGATCTCGTGACGATGAAGTGGTGGGACGACCTGTGGCTCAAGGAGTCGTTCGCCGATTACATGGGCGGGCTGGCGCTCGCCGAGGCGACGCGGTTCACCGACGGCTGGGTGACGTTCGCGCTGCGTCGCAAGGCGTGGGCGTACATGCAGGACCTCTACCCGACGACGCATCCGATCGTCGCCGACATCCCCGACGTCGAGGCGGCGAAGCTCAACTTCGACGGCATCACGTACGCCAAGGGCGCCTCGGTGCTCAAGCAGCTCGTCGCGTACGTCGGGCGGGAGGCGTTCTTCGCCGGGTCCCGGCTCTACTTCAAGCGCTTCGCGTTCGGGAACACGGAGCTCGCGGACTTCCTCGAATGCCTCGCCGAGGCGGCTCCCGAGCGGGACATCGCCGGCTGGGCGGACGCGTGGCTGGGGACCTCGGGGGTCTCGGAGCTCTCGCTCGCCCTGACGACGGGGGACGACACCAGGTCGGCTGGCACAGCTGGGTCAGCGGGCGATGCCGGGTCCACGGGCGACGCTGGGTCGGCTGGCGACGCCGCGTCGTCGCGGGGTGCCGGAGCCGCGCGTGATGCTGCGCGGGCGAGCATCACGGGAGCGCGGATCTCGCAGTCGGATTCGGCGGAGGGTGCGAAGCTGCTGCGGCCGCACACGCTCGAGATCGCGACCCTCGGTCGGGCCGGGCGCGACATCGTGCCGCTCGATTCCGTGGTCTTCGACTTCGATGAGGAGTCCGCCGAGGTGGAGCAGCTCATCGGTCGCACGCGCGGTGACATCGCCCTCCTCAACTACGGCGACCACGACTATGCGCGGGTGCGCCTCGACGAGGCGTCGACGGAGACGGCGGTGACCGCGGTGTCGCGGATCAAGGATCCGCTCTCGCGGGCGCTTGTGTGGTCGGCCCTCGACAATGCGGTGCGCGACGGGCTGCTGCCGGTGCAGAGGTATCTCACGGCGTATGCGCGCAGCCTCGGCAAGGAGAGCAATCCGGGGATCATGGCCGGTCTGAGTCAGACGGCTCTGCTCTGCCTTGATCAGTGGGTGGCCGAACGCAATTTCGAGACGGCGATCTCCGGGCTCCTCGGGGCCGCGCTCGATGCGCTCGCGACGGCGAAGTCCGGGTCGGATGCGCAGCTGCATCTCGCGAATCTCGTCCTCTCGCTGACCGCGCGCACGGCGCGCTGCATCGAGGCCAACCCGTCGATCGCGATGGGTCGCGCGTTCGCCACGCAGGTGCTCACGGTGCCGGTGGGCGAGGAGATCGACAGCATGAGCCCCCAGGTCGCCGAGGAGGCGGCACCGGAGACGCCGCCCGCGGCTGAGGCCGATGCTGCGTCCGAGGCCAGTGTTGCGTCCGAGGCCAACCCTGCGTCCGGCTCCAGCACTGATGGTGCCAGCGCCGACCGTGCGGCGGCCGCCGGGAAGGGCGCGGACTCCGGGTCAGCCACTGCCTCACGACGGTCCTCCGCGCGAGCTGGGGCGAGCGGGCCCGCGGAGCATGCGGCCGCCTCGCTGCCGTTCCGGGGGCTCATCAACGATCATGCGCTGCGGTGGAACGCGCTCACCGCTCTTGTCAGCCTGGGGTGGGCGGACCAGACGGACATCGCCCGCGAGACCCACCTCGACCAGAGTTCCTCGGGGCGACTGCGCGCCGAGACCGCGAGTGCGGCTCTGCCTCTGCCGATCGTCAAGATGCGCGCATGGGAGGCGATCCTCGATGCGTCCCAGCTGAGCAATGATGTGCTCTCGGCGATCATCTCCGGATTCGTCGCCCCCTCCGCGCTGCCGATCACCGAGGTCTACGTCGACGAGTACTTCGAGCGGCTGCGCGGGTTCTGGGCGGACAATTCGATCGAGATCGCCAGGCGGCTCGTGCTCGGGCTCTATCCGCGCTGGTCAGATGATGAAGAGGGCGTTGTCGAGCGGACCGACGCATGGCTCGACGAGAACGCCGATGCGCCGGCGGCCCTGCGACGCCTGCTCATCGAGCGCCGGGACGACCTCGCGCGGGCGATCTTCCTCAAGTCCCGCCAGACCTCGCGGCACTGACCCGCCGAGCCGGCCGCGCGTCACCACGACCGCCAGCCATCGCCTCGGGGGACGGGGCCCGGACTCACGCACCCGCCTCGGCGGACCGGCCCCCATCAAACGCCGGAAGCCGGCCACAGGACGACTGCGGCCGGCTTCAGCGCGGGAACGAATGGAGAAGCATCAGATGATGCGGCGGGCTCCGGAGAACTCGTTGCCCTTGTCCCAGTCCTTCCAGTCGACGACGTAGACCGTCTTCGAGGCGTTGGGTGAGTGGATCATCTTGCCGTCGCCGATGTACATGCCGACGTGGTGAACGGTGCCCGAGCTCGTCGAGAAGAAGAGCAGGTCGCCGGCCTTGAGGTCCTTCGACGAGACCTCCTTGCCGACCTTCGCCTGGTCGCCGGAGTCGCGCGGGATGTCGATGCCATGGGCGCGGTAGATGCTGTAGGTGAAGCCTGAGCAGTCGAAGCCGTAGGCGGAGACACCGGCCCACAGGTAGCGGAGGCCGTCGAACTGCTTCGCGGTCTCGACGAGGTCGTCGCCGGAGGGCTTGGCGGGCTTGTCACCCGCTTCGTAGACGGCGACGTCGTCGACGTCGATCCACGCCGCCCCGCCGCCGGGCAGGGCCACGCGCACGTCCTCGACGTCCTGGGCGATGAGGGGAAGCTCGACGTTGAAGCTCGGGTCGGCGCCCGTGTCCTTCGTGAACTCGATGCCTTCGAGCTCGGTCGTCTTCGCGGTGACGACAGCGCGCGGCTGGTCCTTCTTCAGCGAGCCGAAGCGGTCGTTCTCGACGAGCTGCTTCGTCGGCAGCCAGCCGGGGTAGCCTTTGTCGTCCTTCGGGGTGGACTGGTCGTTGACGGCGACCTTCGCCCAGTCGCCCTTGATGTCGAGGACGGTGACGGGTGAGCCGTAGACGGCCTGGGTCTCGGTCTTGCCGGTCAGACCGCGGCGCACCTCGGTGTCCTTGAGGTTGTCGTTCCATTTGTCGAGGTCGACGGGTTTGCCCAGAGCCGGTTCGTCGACCTTGCGCGGGGAGGACGTGTCCTTCCACAACGTGGCGACGGTGACGTCGACGTAGGCGGTCTCGCCCTTCTCGATCTTGCCGTCGGTGATGGGTTCGAGTTCCTGTCCGGGCACGACGGAGGCCGCCATGGTGGACGAGGAGTTCGTCGAAGTCAGATTGCTCGAGATGGCAGGAGCGCCGGCACTGAGCACGAGCCCGAGTCCGAGCGCCGCCGAAACAGCGATTCTGGTACGCATTGATTCTCTTTCGGTCTGCGGGAGTGACCTGGGGTCGCACCCGCGCGGGGGAAGCCGCCGAATGTTCATTTCTCTGCGTTCCGTCACCCTGCGCACCGACCTGTCTCGGCCGATTCTCAGGGCATCGAAACGATGCACGCAGACGATTCTACTGTCTCACCCGGATATTGTCTCGGGTCAGACGGTGAACAGTCCGTTTCCCGGACTGCTGCTCAGCGATCGGGCTCACCGCAAGGGGTTCACTCTTGGAGCTCACCGCAAGAGGCTCACCGCAAGGAGCTCACCGTAAGGGGCTCACCGCAGGATCTCACCGGCGAGCAGCTCGAGGGTCTGGACCCGTGCGGCATCCTCACGCAGGTCTTCGCCGTCCATGGCACCGGCCACGGGCTGGAGCATGACCTCGTCGACCTCGAAGCGGGCGGCGAGCTCCTCGATCTGGGTCTTCGCCGACTGCGGGTCGCCGATGATCCAGTTCTTCGACAGCTCTTCGGCGACCATGCGCTCCTGATCCGTCATCACCGAGCGCACATCATCACCGGCCAGTCGCAGCGGTCCCATCGCCCCGCCGGTGCGCAGCCGTGCCATCTGCAGCATGAACGGTTCGGATCGCAGCCGAGCCTCCTCCTCGGTGGGCGAGACGACGGCGTTGACGGTGACGAAGGTGCGCGGCTCGTCGCCGTAGGCGCCCGGGGTGAAGTTGTCACGGTAGATCTTCATGCCCGTCGTCGCGCCGGCGGCGAAGTGGTTGGCGAAGACGTAGGGCATGCCGAGTTCCGCGGCGAGGCGTGCGGAGTACCCCGAGGATCCGAGCAGCCACGGCAGCACCTGGGTGCCCGGGACGGGTGCCGGAGTCGCGCGCAGCGTGTGTTCGCGTCCGCCGTGCAGCGGGATGCGCACACCCTCGGCGGTCATCAGGGCCAGGGTGTCGATGACGTGCTGGGGGAACTGTTCGACGGGGTCAATGGTCTGACCGTTGCGGTCGACCATCCGTCCTTCGCCGAGGTGGCCCCGCATCGCCGCTGAGGTGATCGGGTCCGTGCCCGGTGCCCGTCCGATGCCCAGGTCGATGCGGTCGCCGTAGATCGCTGCGAGGAGGGAGAAGAGTTCGGCGACGGCGAGTGGGGCGTGGTTGGGCAGCATCACTCCACCGGAGCCCAGTCGGATGCGTTCGGTGCCCTGGCCGAGGTACATGAGTTCGGCTCCGGGCATCGTCGAGGCGATCGACGGCATGTTGTGATGTTCGGCGACCCAGTAGCGGGTGTAGCCGAGTGCATCGGCGGCGCGGACGAGTTCGTGGGACGCGGCAAAAGCGTCTGAGGTTGTCTGCCCGACGCGGACGGGCACGAGATCGAGAAGGGAAAGCTCCATGTTCAGGCCAACAGTCGCCTTGAGGCGATCATTCCATGACCTGGCTCACACACGGCGCTGACCAGGATCGATCGCCGTGCCCGAGGGTCGTCTGCCCGCGAGTCGTCAGCCCGAGGCGAGGGCACACTCGTCCCCTCAAGCCTCGATTGCGCTGCTATCCGAAGAGGGTATCGGCGATGTCGTCGGCGATGAAGCGGGTGTGGAGGATCGGCCGTCGCGCTGGGTCGATGGTCGCCGGCGGCACCCAGGCGGCCCTGCCGTCGAAGAGCGTGATCGTCTCCCAATCGGTTCGGTCGATGAGATGGTGGTGGTAGCTGCACGCCAGGGTGAGGTTGTTGATGTTGGTCTTGCCGCCCTCGGAGAACGGCACGATATGGTGCGCTTCGCACCAGCCCGGCGGGGTCTCACAGCCGGGGAATGTGCAACCCTTGTCGCGTGCGGTGAGGATCGCGAGCTGGCTCTTGTTCGCATACCGGTTCTCGGTCTCAACGCTGACCGTCCGGCCTTTCTCGCTCATGAGGTGGAAGAAGACGGTCTTGTTGAGTCCTTCGCGGACGGCGGTGTCGATGGGGAAGCTCTCAGCGGCTCCCGTCGTCGCACGGCCCCTTCCTTGGGCGATGTCTTCGGCCTTGGCGGTGACGACGAGCGCGAACGGTGCGCCTGCACCGACGCGGTCCATTTCGATGCGACCGATGATCGTCGCGAACCGCTCGTAGATCCGATTGCGCACGGACGGCTGGGCACCGACCATGGGCACGGGGATGCCGTCGTCGCGCATTCCGTACCCCGCAGGGACATCCGCGGCACGCGAACTCTGGGCCGACGCGACGGGAAGCTGCTGGGGAGTCGGATCGACGGCATCGTAACGGTCACCGCAGAGCACCTCGGAGAACAGTTGGACGACGTCGTCCGCCGCATCATCGGCGCTCGGATCGCTGTTGCTCCTCAGGTCACCGTTGCCGGCCGGATCACCGCTGCCGGCGGCCGCGTCGTCGGCGCTCGGATCACCGCTGCTGCCGACCTCACCGCCGTGACGCGCTTCGTCATCGGTGCTCAAACCCGCGTCGTCACCGGCTGGCTGCACACTTGTGCCCGGCTCCTCGTCATCGACTGACTGAGTACCGTCGGAGCACGAGTCGGTGCCGCTCTCGGACTCGGACTGCATGCGTGAGGTGAGCAATCCGTGCATGATCCCACCGACCACGGCATCCAAGCGACCCCGGAGGTCCCAGGTTCCGTCCTTGCGGGCGCGCAGATGGACGGCGAAGTCCTCTCGCGGAGTGTCGTCCTTGGGCAGTTCGCCGTCGGGATCAAGCCATTTGAGGATCTCGTCGAATAGGATCCTGATGTCCTTGACGTGCACGGCCGGTGCCTTGTCGACGAGGATGCTCTCCGCCTCGAGTCGTTGCGCCTCGGTGACCGAGCGCGGAAGCTCTCCGATGAAGCGGGTGATCAGACCGGCTTGCACCGTCGACAGCCGACCGGAGCGCAATCCCTCCGCGATCGCCGGATTGACGGGTTCGAGCGATTCCCCTGAGGTGGTCACCCGCTTGCCCAGGTTGTCAGCCAGATCGACGCGCCGTGCGGCTTCTCGCGAGGACACCCCGCAGCGATCCCGCACGAGGTCCTTCGTCGTCTTCGCGCCGTAGTCCCGTGGAGCCCCGACCCGCTGGAACACGGAGAGAGTGACGACCGAGAGCGCTTCGGCGAGGCGGTTGATCGTCTCGATGCCGTCGAGCATCGCGATCGCCTCATCGGGACCCATCGGTCGCGCGAAGCACTCCAGTTCGTCGACGAGCGTGCGCAGACCCTCGATGCTTCCGGTCATCTCCGGTGCGAGCGACGAGAGGTCAGCCCACGCTTCGTCGTTGAGCAGAGGGTGGACCGGCGAGACGGTCTCCTGCGCATTGTCCGCTGTGACTTCGACCTGATCTTCCTCACCCACCTCGGGATGACTATGGCCCTGGGCCGCGGCGTCGCTCGAGTTGTCTGCGCTGCCTGCACGGGCGTCGGCAGCGGTGCTGACATGTTGGGAGCGGGAATCAGTGCTGACACCCTGGGGGCTGGAATCGGAATCGGCGTCGTCATCAGCGCCGACATGCTCAAGGTCGGACGCCCCAGCCTCGTCGGGGAAGGGGTCGCGGGGTTCGGCAGGCGGCCCGGACACCCTGTCGTGCATGGTCCGGTCGGAGATCGAGCTGGCGAATCCCAACCCGACTTCCCCGTTGCCGGGAGCGGGCCCCAGCCCGCCGAGGACATCACGCTGCCGCTCGATGAGATCGTTCTGCCGGTGGGCGGACGATTCATCCCAGTCTGAGCATTCGGCCGGAATCCACCATGCGTCCGGGCCGGCCCCGGCATCGGGAACATCGCCGCTCGACCGCCGCCTGTCGAGCTTCCGCTGACGGCTGCCGTTCGGAACCCGACCTCCGGCCGCACGCGAGCGGCGCGACATCCGCTTGCGGCGTGCGCTCCGTTGATCGCGACTGCGATCCGGGGTGAGGGTCATGTCCTCGAGGTCCGTCCGTCGTCCTGTGGTTCCTGTGTGATCCATCTTACACCCACAGATGCGAGCAGTGAATAGTGATGTACGAATTTTTTAGATACTTTTCCCTAGTTTGAATTCACCTTCTCAGCGCTCTCCTCGACTTCCTCACCTCGGGAAACCGCCGAGAACAGAGCAGTTATTGCAATTATCGCAAACCTGATTGCAGTCGCGACTGCCTCCGAGCACACTGGTCCCTGTCCACCCATCTCTGCACTGTCCGAATCCAGAAGCGAGGGAACCGTCATGACCCCAGCCACCCAGACCATCACCGCCGACGTCGCCATCGTCGGAGGTGGTGCCGCCGGCCTCGCCACGGCGATCGCTCTCGCTCGCTCCCTGCGCCGGGTCGTCGTCATCGACGCCGGTTCACCGCGCAACCGCACAAGCGCCCATGCCCACAATGTTCTCGGACACGAGGGCATCAACCCGCTCGATCTCGTCGCGAAGGGTCGACAGGAGGCCGAGGGCTACGGGGTCACGTTCATCGACGCCACCGTGACCGGCGCGCAGTCCACCGACACCGAGGCGGCCCCTCCCCACCAGGAGAATGCCCCGACCGGTGGGCACTCCCCCGCCGAAGCGGCACCCACAGTGACCGGTACGCACAGCGCCCCCGCCGAAGCGGCACCCACCGAGGCGGCACCCGCTCACCGCTTCATCCTCGACACGACAGCCGGCACACGGGTCACGGCGCAGCACGTCGTCATCGCCACCGGCATCACCGATGAGCTCCCGGAGATTCCCGGCCTTGCCGAGGGATGGGGAGACACCGTCCTCCACTGCCCCTACTGCCACGGCTACGAGGTGCGCGGGCAGAGCATCGGCATCATCGGCACCACGGCCCTGTCGTACCACCAGGCGATGATGTTCTCCCAGCTCAGCGACCGGGTGACCTTCATCAGGCACGCTGCACCGAACCCGACGCCCGAGCAGGCGGCAATGCTCGACGCCCTCGGCATCGCCTTCGTCGATGCGCAGATCGACGCAGTGCACAGGAACGAGTCAGGCACCGAAGTGACCCTGAGGTCTGCCGCCGGTGCCTCGAGTATCAACCGGCCGAGCGATGGTCGAAGTCACGCCACCGCATCTGAAGTCGCCGGCGCTCCCAGTCACGCCACCGCATCTGACGACAGCGCCGTTTCAGACACCACCGCAGCCGGAGTCACCGCGTCTTACGTCACCGCCGCTCCCGAACACGGAGCCGCCGCATCCGACGACACCGCCTCGGTGCTCATTGCTTCCGCAATCACCCTCGACGCGCTGGTCGTCGGCCCGTTCTTCCGCGCCAACGGCGAGGTCTTCGCTCAGCTCGGCGGCAGCGTCGTCGAGGACCCGAGCGGCATGGGATCATCGATCACCGCGGACCCGACGGGTCGCACCGACATCCCCGGTGTGTGGGCCGTCGGGAACGTTGCGGACATGTCCGCGATGCTCGGAGCGAGCGCGGCCAGCGGCGTGCGCGCCGGCGCGATGATCAACTACGAACTCATCCAGAGCGCCCTCGCCGGCTGAGCCACTGCACCGGGCCCAACTTCATCCGACGGGCACACAGCTCAGCTCAGCTCCGCGCGCACCCCAGCGCGCAACCCAGCACCCAGCTCCGCGCGCAACCCAACGCGCACCTCAGCACGCAACCCAGCACCCTGCTCAGCCCGCAACCCAGCGCGCACCCAGGCACCCAGCCCAGCGCTCAGCTCATCACCCAGCCCGCAACCAAGCGCGCAACCCAGCCCGCAACCCAGCGCTCAGCACTGAGCTCAGTACTCCGCCTTGACGCAGAGCACGGGGCACACGGCGTCGATGATGACCTTCTGGACCGTCGATCCCAGGAGGAACTTGCCCACCGGGGTGCGCTTGCGGGTGCCGAGCACGACGAGCTGAGCCCCCACCTCGGCGGCGGTGGCGATGATCTGCTCCGCCGGGTCGAGCTCATTGCCGGGAGCCCGGATCTCCCCGGTCACCCCCGCCTCGGCGAGGATGGACTCCACCTCGGCGATCTCCTTCTCACCGAGGCGGTGGGAGTCCCGCCGCACGACCGGCCGGGAGGCGTTGACGACGATGACGCTGCTGTCGTGCTTCTTCGCCTCCGCGATCGCGGTGTCGAGGGCCGCGCGCCCGTCCGGGGTATTGACGTAGCCGACGATGATGGTCATGGTTCACCTTCGCATTCGGTTCGCTGCCGCCCGGTCGGGGCGGACGTGAGCATGGTGGGTGGGGCGGGTTCGGTCGTGCCTCGCCGAGGCGGTCGGAACTCCTCCGCACGACCTCGCCGAGGCGGTCGCAGCTCCTCCGCACGATCTCGCCGAGGCGGTCGGAGCACTTCCGCACGACGCCGACCGAGCGGGACGACGCTCCCCCGCCGGGACATCCGGGACACCCGGGACGGCACGGCCATCACGTGAGGTCGTCCGGGTGGCGGAAGCGGGTGCTGCGGCCCTTGACGGAGCGGTTCCACAGCCAGGTGATCGCCCAGAGGACCACGCCGATGCCGATGAGCGCCACAGCGATCTGATACTGGATGAGATCGTCGAGTCGCGCCCACGGTCCGACGAGGAACGCGCACGTGAAGACGCCGAGCCAGGGGAGGAACGTCGGCGATCGGAAGTGCTCGTGATCGACCGGCTGGCGGCGCAGGATGAGCACCGCGACGTTGACGACGGCGAAGACGGCGAGGAGCAGCAGCGATGTCGTGCCGCCGAGGGAGGCGGTGACGGTCTCGGGCAGGATGCTGGTCACGGCGATGATGAGGGCGAACGCGATGAGGGTCGTGAAGATGATCGACACCCACGGCGAACGGCGGTTCTTCAGCACCTTCGCGAACACCGGCGGCAGCACGTTCTGCTTCGCCATGCCGTAGAGGAGGCGGCTGGCCATGAGCATGTTGATGAGCGCCGAGTTCGCCACGGCGAACATCGTCATGAATGGGAAGATCGCATCGATCGGAATCCCCGGGGCACCGGCCCGCACGACGTCGAGCAGCGGGGTCTCACTCGCGGCGAGCTGACCGATCGGGACGGCCGCCACGGCGACGATCGAGACGAGGACGTAGATGACGCCGGTGATCGACAGGCCCGTGAGCATGATCTTCGGGAAGATCCGCGGATCCTTCGTCTCCTCGACCATGTTGACCGAGTCCTCGAAGCCGACCATCGAGAAGAAGGCGAGCGCGGTGGCTCCGGTGATCGCGAGGAACACGCTCTTGTCCTCGGCGGTCTCGAAGATGACGACCCGGGAGAAGTCGGCATTGCCGGAGCCGAGGGCGAAGAAGCCGACGACGATGACGAGCAGCAGGCCGGTGAGTTCGATGAGGGTGAGGACGACGTTGAACCACACGCTCTCGGACACGCCGCGCAGATTGATCGCGGCGACGAGAGCGAGGAATCCGAGCGCAATCCACATCACCCCGGTGCCCGAGATGTCCCAGCCGAAGCCGGCGACCATGTTCGCGGCGAAGACGTTCGACGCCGTCGACGCCGAGGTGATGCCCGAGCTGAGCACCGCGAACGCGACGAGGAACGTGATGAAGTGGATACCGAACGCCTTGTGCGCATAGAGCGCGGCACCGGCGGCGCGCGGGTACTTCGTGACGAGCTCCATGTACGAGCAGGCCGTGATGAGGGCGACGGCGAAGGCGAGGAGGACCGGCGCCCAGCCGGCTCCGCCCACCTGACCGGCGACCTTGCCGGTGAGCGCGTAGACGCCCGTGCCGAGGATGTCTCCGACGATGAAGAGGAGAAGGAGCTTGGGCCCCATCACCCGCTTCAGGGTCTCCGGCTGCTCACCGTCCTTCGAGGTGTCCGCTGACGCTGTCTCGCTGTGACTCACGATTCCTCCGTAGTCGTCTCGAGGCGCTCAGTCCGCAGTCGGTCACCCGCGCTGGTCACGGACCACGGTGAGGAACGCTGTGAAGAGCCTCTTCGCTTCGACGAGGCTGTCCCCCTCACGCTCCTCGGCCTCTCTTTCGAGTGTGTCCTTATTAAACCCCAGTTTGGCCAGCTTCTCCTCGTCCCACCGCGAGATATTCTGCGCGGTCGCCTCGGGATGGAACTGCGTGCCCCACGCCCGCCCGACGCGGAAGGCCTGGATGCGACACGCCGGGCTCGTCGCGAGCAGCTGTGCCTCGGCGGGGAGGTCGACGATCCGATCGACGTGGCTCTCGAGGAACGACGGCCGCGCGGACACCGCGGAGAACACGGGATCCTCGGCGGCCGCCTCGGTGAGGTCGATCCACGTGTACCCCTTCTCCGGGGTTCCCGACTGCGCCTGCACGGTCCCGCCGGCGACGTGGGCGATGAGCTGCCCGCCGAGGCAGAAGCCCAACTGCGGGAGGCCCTGGTCGAGTGCGCGGCGGACGAGGTCGGCCTCGCCGCGCAGCCAGGGAGCGCGGTCGGTCTCGTCGGGCATGAGTCCGCCGCCGAGGAGGATGAGGCCGTCGAAGCGGTCGAGCTCGGTCGGTGCGGGCACCCCGGTCTCAGGGGCGGTGCGGACGTCGACGTCGATGCCCGCCTCGGCGAGCCAGTCGGCGAACTTCCCCGGTGGGGAGTCGACGTCGTTGACGATGACGAGGACCCGGGGCGCGGGTGGCGCCGTCGCAGGGGGATTGGAAGCGGTGCCCGCCCCAGCCTCGGAGGTCGCACTGACGTCGGCTGCCGCCCCGGCGGTTGCCCCAGCCCCCGTCATGACTCCCCCAGGAACGACACGTACGCGTCCTCGTGCGCCTCGAGGACGCGCATGACGTTGTCGAAGCCGAGCTTGCGCAGGTCGGACTCCGACCAGCCTCGGCGGGAGAGTTCGGCGAAGAGGTTCGGGTACTGGCCGGCATCGCCGAGTCCGATCGGCAGCTCATCGACGCCGCAGATGTCCCCGCCGAGCCCGACGTGGTCGATACCGATCCGCTCGCGCACGTAGTCGCAGTGGTCGGCGACATCGGCCACGGTCACCTCGGGGGCGGCCCCGTTCTCGCCGGCTTCCGCCCAGTCCCAGCGTTCGCGCGAGACGAACGACGGGACGAACGTCATCATTGCCACTCCCCCGTTGCCCGGCAGACGGTCGAGGACGTCGTCGGGGATGTTGCGCGGGTGCGGGTTGAGGCCGCGGGCGCACGAATGGCTGAAGATCACCGGCAGCGTGGTGAGGTCGAGGGACTGGTGCATGACGCTCGGCGCGACGTGGGAGAGGTCGACGATCATGCCGATCCGGTTCATCTCCGCGACGACCTCGCGGCCGAAGGCGGTGAGGCCGTCATGCTGGGGTTCGTCGGTCGCCGAGTCCGCCCACGAATGCGTCGTCGACCACGTCAGCGTCATGTACCTCGCACCCGCACGGGCGTAGCTGCGGAGCATCGCCAGTGATTCGTCGATCTGCTGGCCGCCCTCGACTCCCATGAGCGAGGCGACGCGGCCGGCATCCCGAGCGGCGGCCACCTCGGCGGCGGTGCGGGTGAGCTTCAGGCGCTCGGGGTACGCGGCGACGAAGCGGCGGACCGCATCGATCTGCTCCCACGTCGCGACGACGGCGTCGGCCCCGGTGATCGACGAATGGACGTACACCGACCAGAACTGCGCGGCGACGTGACCGTCCCGCAGCTGATCCATCGTCGTGAACGGCGAGATCTGCGGGTCGTTGAGCCCCTCGACGCTGTAGTCGCGCTCCTCCCGCAGCCACCACGCGAGGTCGTTGTGTCCGTCGAAGACGTCGATGCTCATCTGTGTCCTTTCGCGGCGGGGACGGTCATCCTCGCCGAGGTTGTCGCGGGGTTGGGGGGCAGTGCTGGGT
>NZ_SCMW01000024.1:0-49147 GCF_005502845.1 Brevibacterium sp. 2SA
GCGGTGGATGGCGTCACCGGCGGCGCGCATGACCGGCATGACCTCGACGACGCGGTCCGTCCCCTTCTCCCAGTTCGCGAAGACCGCGTAGGCGACCCGGTGCCGAGGTGTCATGACGATGCCGGCGTCCGCGCGGATCGAACTGTCCGTCCCGGTCTTGTTCCACACCCAGACGTCACGCTGATAGTGGTAGTGGGCGAGCGGATCGAGGTCGAACGCCGACGCGACCATCGAAGTGTCCGCGCCGGCACCCAGCCAGCGACGGAAGATCTCATTCGTCGACTCGTCCCAGAACTCGTCCATGGCGTGGCGGGCCATGAAGTCGCTGAGCTCGGCGGCGGTGCCGGTCGACAGGGTGCGCGGAGCCTGCGCGGGCCGCGGCCAGCGGAGGAAGTCGTGGAGACCCGAGTTCCGGTAGCCGAGTGCGGCGACCTGCCGGGCGACGTTGTCGAGTCCGACGCGGCGGATGAGGACGTTCGTCGCGAAGTTGTCGCTGAACGCCCCGATGAGGACCGCGACGTCGTAGATGCTCAGGTCGTTCTGCTCCATGAGGTACCAGATGCCCGACTCGTCGACGCGCTCCGATGGTCTGCGGCTCAGCCGCTCCGCGAGATCGAGCGTCCCGTCGACGGACATCTGCAGGGCTGTGTGGAGGAGGAACACCTTGCCCATGCTCGCCGTGTCGAGCTCGTCGTCGGGATGGTGCGCGAAGACCCGCTCCCCGCTGTCGATGTCGTAGGCGAGCGCGCTGAAGCGCACCCCGGGCAGGCTGTCGAAGCCGATGTCGCTCGTCGTCTCGGTCATCCCGTTCCCTTCCCGCGTCTCTGCTCGTTCATCCGGCTCTGCTCGCTCATCGTTCGACCCACATCCGCGGCCGCTGCCCCTGAGACGCCTCGAGTCGCACGTCGACGCCGAGCGGGGTGCTCGGCGCATCGGGGTCGTGGCCGAACCCCATCTCCGAGACGATCGGGATCCCCGTCTCGCCGAGGAAGTCGAGGACGAGGGCCTCGATCTCGTCGATCGGCGCGCAGTCGATCCACGACCCGAGAACGAGGGCATCCGCCGAGGCGAACCAGCCCCCGCGGACGAGCTGGACGAGGAGGTTGTCGAGGCGGTAGAGCTCTTCGTCGACGTCCTCGAGCATCGCGATCGCCGGTCCTCGCGTCGCACGCCTGGTGCGGACGTCGGCGAGTTCCGGACTGCCCAGTCCCGCCGCGACGAGGCTGAGGTTGCCGCCGACGAGCCGCCCGACCGCCGTGCCCGGCACGAGCGTCCGCGCGCGGCTGACAGGTGTGGTGTCCCCAGACGTGCCGTCGCGCTGCGGCTGCGAAAGCGAGTCCCGCACTCCCCAGGACGAAATGGTCCGAGAATGGGCCGAATTCTCCGACCGTTTCGTCCTCGAGTCGTCGCCGGCAGCGCCGACTCGCGCGGTGGAGGCGTCCGGTGGCGATCCTCCGGCCGCAGAGTGTCGATTTGCGCGCCCCGCATCGACACTCTGCGTCCGCAATTCGGGCGAGGCGGGGGTGCCGGGGGCACTGGGGTGCGCGTGAGTGGCTTCCCCGGAGGTGTGGGGACGCGGGGGCTGCGCGTGCGGCGACCCGGTCGCGTCGGGCGGGAAGCCGAGTTCGCGTCCGCCCCAGGGGGTGAAGAGCCACGAGGCCACCTCGGCGGGGACGACGGCAGATTCCCTGAACGGGTCGTTGCCGGGCATCGGGCAGAAGAGCGTCGCGACGCCGAGGTGGTGGTCCCAGGCCTGGTGAAGCGCGGTGATGTCCGAGGACCCGGTGAGCAGCTTGGGGCGCCCGTCGGGGCGCAGTCCGTGGCGGGCCAGGTGGCCGAAGTCGAGGCCGTCGAGCAGTCGCATCGCCCCGTAGCCCCCGCGCAGTGCGATGACCGCCGCGGCGGTGGGGTCGCACCACGCCTCGACGAGGTCGGCGCGGCGCTGCTCATCGGTGCCGGCGAGGTAGTTGACGCGCGGATGCCGGGCGCGCAGATGAGCTCCCGGAACGACGTTGAGACCCCACGCCTCGAGCTGGGACATCGCCCGCTGCAGCGAGTCCCCGTCGGCGGGCCCTGAGGGCGCGATGAGACGGACGGTGTCCCCGGGGACGAGGGGCGCGGAATCGAGGTAGGGGCTGGTCATGTGTCGTCGGTTCCCGCACGATCCGCGGTCCGCTGTGCCGCGACGCCTCGCGCGGCGGTGCCCGGTGCGGGGGCGTCTGCCGCGGTGCCGTCGGGTGGCACGACGTCCGCTGAGGCGCCGTCCTGCGCCGCACCATCCTGCGCAGCGACGCCCGGTACCGTCGCGCCCGACCGGACGAGACTCTGGCTGCCGAGGCGGGGCACGGCGGCGAGGAGTTCGCGCGTGTAGGCATGCTGGGGGTCGGCGAGGACCGTGTCGACCGGTCCGTATTCGACGATCTCTCCCTGCTTCATCACCGCCACCGTATCAGCGATGTTCCAGGCCAGGCCCAGGTCATGGGTGATGATGAGCGCACTCATCCCGAGGTTCTTCTTCAGCGCGAGGAAGAGGGAGAGGATCTCTCCGCGCACCGAGGCGTCGAGGGAGGCGACGGGTTCGTCGGCGAGGAGGACCTGCGGGTCGAGGGCGAGGGCACCGGCGATGACGACGCGCTGCCGCTGACCGCCGGAGAGCTCCTGCGGAATCGACTCGAGGTAGTCCGCCGCCGGGGTCAGCTCCGCGGCCTCGAGCGCCCCGATGACCTTCGCGTACTCGTCCTCGGTCAGCCCCTGGACCTGGAGTCCTTCGGCGACGGCTTCGTAGACGCTGCGCTTCGGGTTGAGCGACCCCGACGGGTCCTGCAGGACCATCTGCACCTGGCGCCGGAACGCCCGCAGATCCTTGGCCTTCCTCGGCAGCGGCCGGCCGGCGAAGGCGATCTGCGATCCCGGGTCGGTCTCCTGCAGGCCGAGGAGTGAGCGCGCCAGCGTCGTCTTCCCCGATCCCGACTGCCCGACGACGGCGAGGATCTCCGCCCTGCGCAGGGCGAGGTCGACGCCGTGGACGGCTCTCTCCCGGCCCTGCCGGGTGTCGAAGGTGACGCTGAGGTTCTGCGCTTCGAGCACCACCTCGTCGGTCATCGTGAACGGGTCGGTCAGCCGCACCTCGGCGGGTTTGGCGGTGCGCGGACGCAGACGCGACTCCGCGTCGCCGATCTGCGGGAACGCCCCGGCCAGCTGCTGGGTGTATTCCTCCCGGGGGCGCAGGCACACGTCGTCGCTGGGGCCGTATTCGACGATCCGACCGTCCTTCATGATCGCGAGGTTCTCGCACACCGCGGAGAGGACGGCGAGGTCGTGGCTGATCATCAGCAGCGAGATCCCGCGGTCGGCGACGAGGTCGGCGAGCCCGGTGAGGATCTGCTTCTGCACGATGACGTCGAGGGCGGTGGTCGGTTCGTCGGCGATGATGATGTCGGGTTCGCACGCGAGCGCCATCGCGATCATGATCCGCTGCTTCTGCCCGCCCGAGAGCTCGTGCGGGTATGCCTCGGCCTTCGCCGGGTCGAGGTCGACTTCGCGGAGGAGCTCGAGCATCCGCGCCCGACGCCTCTCCGGCGTCGTCCACGTGCCCTTGGCATGGTGCTCGAGGGCCTCGACGATCTGCCGCCCGACCCGGCGGACGGGGTTGAGGGAGTGGAGCGCGCCCTGGAAGACGATCGACGCCTGCGCCCAGCGCACCGCACGGATCTGCCCGAAGCTCAGTTCGGAGATGTCCTGCCCGCCGAGGCGGACGTGCCCGGTCACCGTCGCCGACTTCGGCAGCAGCCGCAGCGCCGACATCACGAGCGTCGACTTCCCCGAGCCGGACTCACCGGCGATGCCGAGGGTCGACCCGCTCGGCAGGTCGAGGCTGACGTCGATGACGGCGGGCACGTCGCCGCGCGAGGACGAGGAGCGGTAGGTGATCGAGACGTCGTCGAAGCTGAGATCGGTCATCGGCTGCTCCTCAGGGTCGGGTTGATGATCGCTTCGAGCGCCCGGCCGACCATCGTGAAGGCGAGGACGACGAGGAGGATCGCGATGCCCGGCGGCAGCACGTACCACCAGTATCCCGAGGTCGCCGCCGAGGCGTCCATCGAGTTCTTGAGGATCGTCCCCCACGATTCCGAGCCCGGATCGCCGAGCCCGAGGAACGCGAGCGTCGATTCGGCGATGATCGCGCTGCCGACCATGAGCGTCGTGTTCGCGAGGACGAGCGGCATGACCGCGGGCAGGAGGTGCTTGATGAGGATGTGCCGATGTCCGGCGCCGAGGATGCGCGCCCGTTCGATGTAGAGCCGGGATTCGACGCTCAAGGTCTGCGAGCGCACGATGCGGGCCGTCGACGCCCACGAGGCGATGCCGATCGCGACGACGATCGTGAAGACCCCGCGGTCGAGGACGGTGGAGAGGACGATGGCGAGCAGCAGGGAGGGCAGGACGAGGAAGAAGTCGATGAGGCGCATGACGACGGCCCCGACGATGCCGGTGAAGTGTCCGCCGGCCAAGCCCATGAGCGTGCCGATGACCATCGACATCAGGGTCGCGGCGACGCCGACGAGGAGGGAGACGCGCGAGCCCCAGACGATGCGGGCCCAGATCTCGCGGCCGAGATCGTCGGTGCCGAGCGGGTGGGCGAGGCTCGGCGGGGCGTAGCGCGGCACGTCGAGCTGCTTCGTCACGTCGAGCATCGAGGCCGGAGCGATGACGGGGGCGAAGATCGCCATGAGGACGAAGAGGAGGAGGACGATCGCCCCGATCATCGCCGGGGTGTCGGTGCGGAAGGCGCGCCAGTTGCGTCGGAGACTGCGCAGGCGGCGTTCGCGGATGAGCTTCGCGCTGTCGAAGCCGGCGGCACCGTTGCGGGTGGCAGCAGACCGTCCGGGCTTGGTGCCCTCAGACGATGCGGGCTGGGTGCCCGGGGGCGATGCCGGCTGGGTGCCCGGGGTCGATGCGGACTCGGGGGCCGCCTCGGCGCGGTGATCGTTGTCCATCACGCTCTCCTCACTCTCGGATCGAGCCAGCGGTAGACGAGGTCGGCGGCGAGATTCATGACGATGATGATCGCGGAGAACACGACGAACGTGCCCTGGAGGAGGGGCAGGTCAGGGCCGCTGATCGCGTCGAAGGTGAGTTTGCCGAGGCCCGGCCAGGAGAAGATCGCCTCGACGGTGACGGCGCCGGCGATGAGTCCGCCGAGGTGGAGGAAGACGACCGTGACCGTGGGCAGGAGCGCGTTGGGCACGGCATGCCGACGGCGGACTTCGTCCTCGGTGAGGCCCTTCGCGCGGGCGGTCGTGAGGTAGTCCTCGGACATCTCCTCGATGAGGGAGGCGCGCATGACCATGAGGAACTGCGCGTAGACGACGGCGACGAGGGTGATGACCGGGAGGATGAGGTGCCGGATGACGTCGATGATCGCCTCCGGTGACCACGGGTCGAGCCCGGGCGTGATCATGCCGCCGGTCGGCAGCCATTGGAGGGTGCCGCCGAAGACCATGAGGAGGATGAGGCCGAGCCAGAACGTCGGGACCGACCAGAAGACGAGGGCTGTGGAGGAGGCGAGCTTGTCGAAGAGCGAGTTGCGGCGCCAGGCCGAGAGCTGTCCGAGCCAGAGGCCGAGGACGATCGCGATGACTGCGGCGGTGGCGGTGAGGAGGAGGGTCGGACCGAGGTACTCGCCGATGAGCGCGGAGACGGGTTTGCGGTAGACGTAGCTTTCGCCGAGGTTGCCCGTGACGATGCCGACGAGGTAGTCCCAGAACTGGACGATGAGCGGTTTGTCGAGGCCGTACTGGCTGCGCAGCTCGGCGATCTGGGCCGGGCTCATCGGTCGTTCCTTGGCGATCTTGAGCACGGGGTCGCCCGGCAGCAGCCGGAAGGCGAAGAAGCCGAGGACGATGACGAGGATCATCGAGATCGCCGAGCCGCCGAGTTTGCGGAGGAAGTACGCGGCGAACGAGGCGCCCTTCGGCGGTTCGTCGGTGTCGATGGGAGTGCCGAGACCGTCGACGGCAGGGCTGGAGGTGTCAGGGCCTGGGGTTCCGGGGCCTGAGGTCGCGGTGCCTGGGTCGCCGGGGTTCGGGGTCGCGGGGTCGCCGGGACCGGAGGGATTGTTCGTCGATGCTGTCACTGGTGCGCTCCTGATGGAGAGGGGGCCGCTCCGGCCACCGCCGAGGTGGTGCTCGAGCAGTGCGATCCGGTGCGGGTTCTGCCGGTCGGCTGCCTGCTGGCGGGGTTCCCGTCGAGGCGGGATCCCCGCCGGCGTGGGCGGAACCGTCGGCGGTGACCGGAGCGGCCGAGGTGGGACGGGTCGACTACTCGCGGTCGTCGGCGCTCCTGCGCCGGCGGGTGGCGAACCAGAGGACTCCGCCGCCGCCGACGATGACGGCGATCGCGATGCCGACCCAGGCGCCCGCGCTCAGCCCGCCTCCCTCGGAGGCACTGGCGGCTTCGCTCGCGGGTTCGACCGAGGTGTAGCCCCAGTAGCCGACCTGGTTGGCGATCGCACCGCCGTCGCTCGGCTGCTTCGTGAAGCCGGTGAACCTGTCCGCACGGTAGGCCTCGAGCTGGTTGGGGTACCAGAGCACGATCGAGGGAGTGTCCTCGTAGTTGATCTCGAGGGCCTGCCGGACGAGGTCGGCGCGCTTGCCCTGGTCGAGTTCGACGTGCTGCGCCTGGTAGAGCTTGTCGAATTCGGGATTGCAGTAGCCGTCCTGGGTGGTGCCGCCGTTGCCTTCGGCGTCGGGGCGGTTGCCGCACGTGTTGATGCTCAGCTGGTAGTCCGGATCGGGGTTGATCGACCAGCCGGAGAAGTACATGTCGTAGTCCCCCTTGGTCGTCAGCTCGGAGACGGTGTCGGAGTCGCTCGATTCGTTCTTCAGCTGGATGCCGATGTCCTTCATCCACGGTTCGAGGAACTTCGCGGTGTTCTGCTCGATCGGCTCGGCGGCGTCGGTGAGGAACCGGAGTTCGAGCTTCTTCCCGTCCTTCTCCCGGATCCCGTCGGCACCGGGCGTCCACCCGGCTTCGTCGAGCAGGGATTTCGCCTTCTCGACGTCGAATCCTGTGATCACGGGGTCATCGGCGGGCAGAGCCCAGGTCGAGTACACCGAGGGGATGAAGCTCGTCGCGGGCTGGGCGTAGTCCTGCATGACCTGCTTGCGCAGCGTCTCGGTGTCGATGCCGGCGCGGATCGCCTGTCGGACCTTGACGTCCTTGAGTGCCTCGTTGCCGGTGCCGAACTCCTTGCCCTCAGCGTCGGCGAGGCCGGAGTTGATGGAGATGCTGTTGAAGCGACGGCCGCGGCCGTCGTTGAGTTCGACACCGTCGGCGCCTTCGAGGGCAGTGAACTGCTCCGGGGAGAGCAGCGTGATCATGTCGACCTCACCCGACCGGACGGCCTGCACCTGGGCGTCGGAGTTCGTGTAGTACCGGTACTGGATGCCGTCGAGTTCGGGCTTGCCGCGCCAGAAGTTCGGGTTGGCCTTGAGCGTGACGGACTTGTTCGCCTCGTAGCTCTCGAGCTGGAAGGGTCCCGATCCGACGGTGTTCGCATCGTTCTTGAACTCGCCCGGGTTGTCGATCTTCGACCAGATGTGCTCGGGGACGACGGGGATCTCCTGGCCGGGGTTGTTCGCCTGCGGATTCTTCAGCGTGATGACGACGGTGCCGTCGTCGGGCGCTTCGACCTTCTCGAAGTTCTCGACGAGGCTGCCGTTGGCGACCGCGAGATCCTCGTTCTCCATCATCTGGGTGTAGGTCCACGCGACGTCGTTGGCCGTCAGCGGTTCACCGTCCGACCATTTCATGTCCGGGCGGATGCTGTACGTCCACACCTTGCCTGCATCGTCGGTCGACCATTCGGTGGCCAGTCCCTCGGTGATCGAGCCGTCCTTCGCGTCATTGGCAACGAGGTTCTCGTACATGTAGCGGAACGTGTTCGTCGGCAGGAGGTAGAAGGAGGTGAATGGGTTGAACGAGTCGATGAAGCCGTCGGTGGCGATGCGCAGCGTCGTCGCATCCGCGGAGCCGCCGTCGGTCGGTTGGGGTTCTGTCGTCTGGGCCTGGACGGGCGCAGTGGCCAGCCCGGCGGCGAGCGCGATCGCGGCGAGTCCCGCGACCGTTCTGCCGAGCCCCCTGCGCAGCGTGCTGTGGGTGAACATCATCGTCCTTCCGGTCGTCATCGAACCATCGGCGCAGGTGAGACCCTGCTCACATTTCATCCTAGGACGCGATGCGGGCTGTGGGGCGCAATTGCGCGCCGTGCCGCGCCCCTTTCCTACTGCACCGTAGGGCTGGACGACCGGCGTCGAGCGACCGGATCAGAGCGGCGAGATCGCCGGCTCACCCGCCTCGGCGAGGATCTCCGCGATCGTCTGCCCGCGCCGGATGAGGGCGAACTCGACCCCGGCGCCGAGGCGGTTCTCCGACTCCGCGGAACCGGAGACTCCGCCTGCCGCCACCATGCGATAGCCGTACACGGGCACCCGCGGCAGGAGGTTGTAGGAGAACGGGTTCGAGAAGTAGTACGCGCCGGTGTCGGGCACGGCGACGAGATCGCCGACGTCGAGGCGCGGAAGGTCGCGGTTCTCGGCCAGCAGGTCACCGGCGAAGCAGGCCGGTCCGGCGACGTCGGTGGGGACCGCCTCGGCGCGCTTGGGGGCACCGTCGGCGTCGAACGGGAGGACCCGCAGCGGCCAGTCCGCAGGAGCGTAGGCGGTGCGGGTGGCGACCTGCACGCCCGCGTGGGTCATAGCGATGCGCCGCCCACCCGTCGTCTTCGCGGTTTCGACGCGTGTGAGGATCGTGCCGGCCTTCGCGAGCAGGGAGCGGCCGAACTCGGTGACGAGGTCGAACTCGGCGAGGCCGGGGACGACGGTGTCGAGGACCTCACGGTAGGCGGCGAAGGTCGGGGTCACCTCGTCGCTCGTGAAGTTGACCGGCAGCCCGCCGCCGATGTCGATGCGGGTGACCTGGCGAGCACCCGCCCTCGTGTTGACGTCGCGGGCGATGTCGACGGCCGCGGCGATCCCCGCTGCCGCCTGGTCGAGGGTGATGCCCTGCGACCCCGAATGGACGTGGACCTGGGTCAGCCACGGGCGTGCGAGGTAGGCCTCGACGAGGGCGTCGCGGGCGCCCGGGTCGGCGATCCCGATGCCGAACTTCGACGTCTGCGTCGCCGTGCTCATCGCGCCGATCGCACCGACCCCGGACTGCGGGTTGATCCTCACCCCGATCACCGAGGTGGTGCGATCGTCGACGAGCTCGTCGAGTCGGGCGAGCTCCTCCCAGCTGTCGGCGTTGACGGAGATGCCGAGCGCGAGCGCACGGCGCAGCTCGCTCATCGTCTTCGCGGGTGAGTCGAAGACGATCGTCTCGGGCGGGAACCCGGCGGACAGGGCGAGTTCGAGTTCGCCGGGGCTCGCGACTTCGCAGCCGGCTCCCGCCTCGGCGAAGAACCGGAGCAGCGGCAGCAGGGGCACGGCTTTGCAGGCGACGGCGTGGAGGACCGTGGTGCCGGACGTCGCGGCGGGTACCGTCGTCGCGGCGGGCTCGAACGCCGCGGTCAGCTGCGCGAACGCGGCGGCCACCTCGTCGAGGTCAATGAGGCCGAGCACGGGACTGTCGTCGGTGAGCGCCGGGACGTCGGGGACGGCAGGCGGCTCGGTCGACGAGTTCGCTGCGATCGCCGCGATGGCACGGGTGCGGCGCTCGGTCAGCGTGGCGGTTTCGCGATGTGGGCTGTCCATGGGGTCCTTCACGGTCACGTCGTCGTCCGGAACCGGCACCGAGGACGGTGCCGGGCTTCCGAGACCATCATGGCATCCGCTCCGGACACGACGGCACGCGCCCCAGCCTCAGGCGTGGACTCAGACGTTGCCTCGGTCAGACGTTGCCTCAAGCGTTGTCTCAGACATTGCGCAGCTGCACGGGCACGGACTCCCACCACCAGCCTGACTCGCGATCCCAGTGCCCGGTCTCATCGAGGACGTCCTCGATCCGCTCGCGCGTCGTCGTGTCGCCATACTGGACTTCGATGATCGCGCCGCCGCACCGATCGACCACGAGGACGTCGGCATCGTCGATGGCCGGGAACTCCGCAGCCGCCCGTTCGGCGACCTGGCGGCTCGGCACCTCGTCGCAGTGGACCTTCGAGGGCACGTTGTCGAAGACGACGTCCTGAACCGTGAAGGAGGAGATCACCCGCCCGCAGACGAAGGCTGCGACGATGAGTGCGGCGAGACCGCTGCCGACCGCGATGGCGATGCCGCGGACGAGTCGCCTACGCGCGATGACCGCCTCCGGTGAGAGGCCGGTCATCAGGCTCAGGAACCGTGTCGCTCACCGTCCCTGCATCGTGCGGCAGCTGCCGACCGAGGCGGCGATCGAGTCGGATGAGCACCCGCAGGCCGACGATCATGAGCGCGATGATGAGAACCGCGGACACCACCGCGACGAGGATCAAGAGGATTCCCAGCAGGTCCGCCGGCAACGACAATTCCACAGATTGCTCCTTCCACCGCACGAGCAGCGGCTGCGCTGACCGCACTTCTGAGCGGCCTCACCCACTGTGCCTGGCTCGGGCAAGCCTGTCATCGCCTAAAAGGATGAAATCGCAGGGTGACCTTGAGTGCCCCGCCTCAGTCCGGTGCCCCGCCTCACTCGGGCGAGGAGAACGCCTCACTCCGGCGAGTAGAACTTGAACTGGATCGCGCGGACGACGACCTGGGCGAGGTTCTTCGCGCCGAGCTTGATCCGCAGATTCCGCGCATGCGACTTCACGGTGTGGAGTGAGACGAACTGCGCCTCGGCGATCTCGTTGTAGTCCATCCCCTCGCACAGCTGCCGGAGGAGGATGAGCTCCTTGTCGGTGAGGACGGGTGCCGCTTCAGGGGCTTCGGGCAGCGGATCGCCGCTGAGCACGATGTCCGCGGCGAGCGAGCGCAGCAGCGCCGGCGAATCCCCGCCGAGCGCGGCCTTGACGACGCCGACGAGCTCCGCGTCCGAAGCCGTCTTATTCACCGCGGCCAGGGCACCGGCCTCGAGGGCGCGCGCGATCCCCGGTCCCGGGGAGACCGTTGTGAGGAGGACGATCCGCGCGCCCGGGTCTGCCTCGATGATCTGCGCGGTTGCGTCGACCCCGCTCATCCCCGGCGGCATGTTGACGTCCATGAGCACGAGGTCGGGACGGAACCGGATGAACGCCTCGACCGCGTCCTCCCCCGAATGCCGGGGCTCGAGCACCGTGAGCGTCCCGTCGTCGGTGAGCGCCGCCGCGATCGCCCGCGTCGTCCACCGGTCGTCATCGACGATGAGCACCGAGGCGGGGCCGGGGTCTGCGGGGACGCGCGGTGCCGTCTCCCCCGCCTCCGGGCCGGTCCCGCTCATGCGCGACGGTCCAGTCCGCTCATGCGCGACGACTCCCGCTGTGCTGCCGCTGCTCATGCGAGGGCTCGGAGCGCAGGCGCAGCTCGTCGCTGCCGGCGGCGCCCGATATCGAGAGCGCGCCGGCCACCGAGTGTCCTGACGAACGGATGCCGGACTCATTTCGGCTGGGGAGTGCACGGCCGTCGGCTGAGGCGCCACCGTCCACCAGCCCGCTGCGACCGGCAGAATCGCCGCCTGCGGAACCGGCGCGCTGCCCGGAACCACCGCGCTGACCAGCACCATCGGCGCGCGAGACCTCAGCGAAATCGTCCCTCACGCATTCGGCGGCACCACGCTCTCCGGCACCACGCTCACCGGCGACCGCCTCGGCGTCGTCACCGCTCAGCTGCAGCGGATGGGCCACCTCGACGACGACCCGACCATCCGGAGCCGTCGCCACCGTGCAGTCCCCGCCGAGGGCCTGCGCACGCACCTGCAGCGAGCGCGGCACGACGGTCAGCTCCGCCTCGGCGCGGTTGACGGTGCGGTAGTGGAGGTCGACGCGGTCGGTCGCACTGCGCAGCGCGGCGACGTCGAGGCGGGACTCCGTGCCGGGCGTCGAATAGCGGATGACGTTCGTCGCGAGTTCGAGGATGAAGGCCGTGAAATGCTCGCCGACCTCGCGGGAGGCGTGGGCGGGCAGGTCGCCGACGGTCGTCGCGAGCCGCACCCCGCCGGCGGCGCTGCCGTCCCTGATCGCCGAGGTGAGGAGGTAGGCCTCGGCCTGCAGTTCGATCTGCGAGGTGTCGGGGGCATCGGTCTGCAGCCGCCCGATGAGCTGGCGCAGGCGCTTCGAGGCTTCCGCGTTGACCATCGCGAGCTCGGCGATCATCCGATCGGTGCCCGGAGCCTGCGGAGCCCGGCCGAGGGATTTGATGATCGCCGCCTCGGTGGACAGGGAATGGGAGATCGTGTCGTGGGTGTCGGAGGTGAAGCGCGTGCGCAGCGCCTCGACGGTGCGTGCGTGCTCGCGCGCCGCCCTCTCGCGGCGGGTGATCTCGCGGCGGAAGCGCAGTTCGATGACCCCGGCGGCAAGGCCGAGCACCGAGGTCATCAGCCATCCGTATCCGAGGTCGATGAGTCCCGGCAGCCCCTCGTCGTAGGCGCCGAGCTGCGTCGCGACCCCGATGTAGGCCAGCAGGCCGACCGTCGCCGCCGCGAACGACCACCAGCGGAAATAGCTGAGCAGCACGCCTGCGGAGAGGATGAGCGCCTCGGGGAACATGTTCTCGAGGTCGGGGTAGAGCCACAGGTAGCCGATGCCGGCAGCCGTCGCGATGAGCGCCACGGTCCGCGGCACGAACGGGGCGATGATGAGCAGCGCGTACGCGACGATGAGCAGGCCCGCGTAGAGCGGTTCGTCGGTCTCGAACGATCCGGGCACGAGGATCGTCAGGCCCATGATGAGGGCGAGGGCGCGAATCGGCAGATCGACGAAGCGCGGACCGCGCAGGAATCCCCACACGCGCCCCCAGCGCCCCTCCGGCCGCTCGTCTGTCGTCGCACCCATGACTATAAGTGTCCTACATTTGCGGCGAATTCGCAGGAAGAGCGCACACGACCCTGCTCACACCGGTGTGGTCTCCCCATGGCGGGCCGGTGAGGCCTCCACGGGGAGTCCGGGTGAGCAGGGTCGTGACAGGGGCAGTCATTCAGCTGCGGACAGCGCTGCGTCGGACAGCGGCCGAAACGACGTTCACCGCCGCCGCCCCGAGCAGCGCCGTGCCGGACAGCGGCGACGCGACGTACACCGCCGCCGCCGTCACCGCCGCAGCCGCCGAACGGGTGTCAGCCGAGGATCTCGGCGAGGCCGGCCTCGAGGACGTCGAACGCATCGTTCAGCAGCTCGTCGGAGATCGTCAGCGGCGGCAGGAACCGCAGGACGTTGCCGAACGTGCCCGTCGTGAGGACGAGGACGCCGTTCTTCGCCGCATAGGCCGCGAGGTCCTTGACGAGTTCCGGGTTCGGGTCGATCGAGTCGCGACCCACGAATTCGGCGGCCACCATCGCCCCGCGGCCGCGGATGTCGCCGATCTCCGGGTACTTGTCCTGGAGCTTGACGAGGCGGTCGGTGATGAGCTCGCCGATCTCGGTCGCCCGCTCGAGGAGACCGTCGTTCTCATACGCCTCGATCGCGCCGAGGGCAGCCGCACACGCGGTGGGGTTGCCACCGTAGGTGCCGCCGAGGCGGCCGGGGCCGACCGAGTCCATGATCTCTGCGCGACCGGTGACCGCCGAGAGCGGCAGACCGCCGGCGATGCCCTTCGCGGTGGTGATGAGATCGGGGACGATCTCCTCCCACTCGCTGGCGAACATCTTGCCGGTGCGGGCGAAGCCGGCCTGGACCTCGTCGGCGACGAAGACGATGCCGTTCTCCCGGGCGTACTCGACGAGGGTGGGGAGGAAGCCCTCGGCCGGGACGATGAAGCCGCCCTCACCCTGGATGGGCTCGATGACGATCGCTGCGACGTTCTCCGCGCCGATCTGCTTGTCGATCATCGTCATCACGCGCTTGGCCGCCTCTTCGCCGCTGACCTTCGTGCCGGCGGCATCGTTGTCGCGGAAGGGGTATGACATGGGCGCGCGGTAGACTTCACCGGCGAACGGGCCGAACCCGGCCTTGTAGGGATGAGCCTTCGCGGTCATCGCCATCGTGAGGTTGGTGCGACCGTGGTACGCGTGGTCGAAGACGACGACCGCGTCACGGTTCGTGTGCGCGCGGGCGATCTTCACGGCGTTCTCGACCGCCTCGGCGCCGGAGTTGAGGAGCACGGTGCGCTTCTCGTGGTCACCGGGGGTGAGCCGGTTGAGCGCCTCGGCGACCTCAACGTAGCTCTCGTAGGGGTTGACCATGAAGCACGTGTGCGTGAACGCCTCGAGCTGTTCGGTCGCGGCCTTGACGACGCGGGGGTTCGCGTTGCCCGCAGTGGTCACGGCGATGCCGGATCCCAGGTCGATGAGCTGATTGCCGTCGACGTCCTTGAGGATTCCTCCGCCTGCGGCGACCACGTAGGCCGGAAGGCTCGATCCGACGCCGGTCGCGACGGCGGTCGATCGCCGGGCCTCGATCTCACGGGACTTCGGTCCCGGGATCTCGGTGACGATCTTGCGTTCCTGCGGCAGAGCTTCGCCGCCAATTTCCAAAGCTGTCATACCGGGAACAATAGAGTGTGGCGACGGTTCTTGTCATTCCGAGTCCGGCAGGTGAGCAGAACCCGCAATCAGGGCCCCGCTCAGGTGCGGAATCCGTCGTCACGCCCCTGCCGCGACCGGCGTCATTCCCAGGTCACCGGCACGTCCTCTGAGCACGGTTGATCCCCGCACCGAGGCGGTCGTCGGGCGCGCTTATTCGCGCCCTCACGCGATCCGCCGGCTCAGCGGTGCTGATTCCGCATGTCGACATCCTTGTTCCGCCCCGGCAGGCTGCGTTCGTGTCCGCGTTCGGGGGCGACGATGATCTCCTGCGCCCCGGTGACGATCCCGCCCTCGCCGAGGTCGACGGTGAGCGGGGCGTCGGCGGCGACGGTGCGCTTGACGACGGCGAGGCCGATCGGCCCGAGCTCGTAGTGCTGGGCCACCGAGGTGAGCTCCCCGACGGGACGCTCATTGCCGCGCACGGTGCTCATCACCTCGGCGCCGGGGTCGGGATGGATGTGCCCCGACCCGTCGAGGTGGACGAAGACGAGGCGCCGAGGCGGCTGTCCGAGGTTGTGGACCCGGGCCACCGCCTCCTGACCGCGGTAGCAGCCCTTCGCGAGGTGGACGGAGGTGCGGAGCAGGTCGAGCTCGCCGACGAGCGACTTGTGGTCGATCTCGCTGCGTCCCGGCCGCCACGCGGCCACGCGCAGGGCCTCCCAGGAGTCGAAACCGGCCATCCGGAACTCGCTCGCCGAGGTGGTCGCGAGCTCCGCGCGGGCAACGATGCCGATGACGAAGGGGGTCTCGAGGCCAGGGTGCTCACTGCCGGCGACATCAAGTCCGAGGTCCACCTCGGCGTAGGAGGCGGATCCGGTGCCGATGTGCGGCCACGGATCGGCCCAGACCTGCGTCACGGGCAGGGCCTCGGGCAGGGCGCGGATCGCGCCGATCGCCTGGAAGTCGGCGCTGACGTCCTCAATCGTCACCCGCATCATGAAGACCATGCGGCGGAGGAAGTCGAGGGTCTCATCGGTGCGCAGATCGCTGAGCGCCCACAGCGCTTCGCCGTCGTCGATGAGCTTGAGCCAGCCCTCGATGCGCCCGTTGGGGTCGAGGACGAGGGTCTCGGTCGCGATCCCCGGGGCCAGGGTGTCGAGCTTCTGCGTGGTGATCGAGTTGAGCCAGGTGAGCCGGTCGGCGCCGGTGAGGCGGAGGACGCGGACGTGGGCGAGGTCGACGATCGCGCCGCGTTCGGCGAGCGCCCGCTGCTCGCGCAGCGGCTCACCGTAGTGCATCGGGGTCTGCGCCAGGTCACCTGTGCCGAGGACCGCGGACGAGCTCAGTCCGCGCGGCAGCGAGGAAGGGCGCGGGGGTGTCGCGGTGTCTGGGTCCGGAGTCGGGTTCCCGGTCATCTCAGCTGAGCTTCTTCAGCCTCGCCGAGGAGTGGGTGGCGAGTTCGTGGCCGAGGGCGGCCATGTCCCACGCCCACATGAGTTCGCCGCCGACGAGTCCGTACATCCGCGTCGAGGCGGTGTACTCCTTCGCGGTCTTCGTCCGGGCGACGACGTCGGTGGAGAGGTCGATGCGCGGGCCCTTGACGTAGCCGGCGTAGAGCTCCATGACACCGTGCGGGTGGACGATCTCGGCTTCGATCTCGAAGGCGTCGTCGTTCGTCCGCAGGGTCTCGACGGCCGCCGCCGAGGTGAAGCTGGGCTCCTCGGTGGGCACGAGCATGCCCGGTCCGACGTCGCCGTTGTCGCGGGGCCGCACGAGCTGCCAGATGCCGGTCTCCAGGGTCAGCGTCGCGTCGAGCTCGCCCTCCTCGGTGAGCAGCCACGCATGCGCGGTGTACTGGAGGTACGGGGTTCCCGGGTGCGCGACGAAGTCGATGCGCTGGCCGAACTGCTTCTCAGGGGTGTCGGCGTATCCGACGACGCCGACGCCTTCCCACGAGCCGATGAGCCACGAGAGGGGAACGAGTTCCGGGTTGACGGAGGCGTCGATCTCGATCATGGGTTTCAGCGATTCACGACGATGAGGGACTTGACGACCTTGTACGCGACGCCGAGGGCGCCGAGGGCGGCAACGCCGACGAGTCCGGAGAAGACGATTTCGAGAAGCACGAGGTTTTCTTCCATGCCGTCGAGTCTACAGTCCCGTCCCTGACCTCAGCCAACCGCTCTCCCCCGCACGGCTGTCGGTGGAGGCGGCACTAGAGGGCGATGCGCTCGAGGGCGTAGACGACGACACCGCCGAGGGCGATGGGGGTGGCGCCGAGGGCGAGCTGGACGGCGAAGCTGCGGGCCTTCTCGACGTTGCGCTTGGCCGCGAGGTTCTGCGCGAGCTCGAGGTTCGTCGCCTGGTACCTCGCGTACGCGATGAGTCCGAGCATCCGGTCGACACCGGCGACGAGGAGGCCCATGACGGCGCCGAGGACGAGGGCGATCGGCAGCCCGATCGTCGAATCGAGGACGAGCACGGACACGATCCCCGCGCTCGCCGTCGCCATCGCCACCGCGAGCGGCGAGGTGTAGATCGCCGGCCACGGCAGCGCGGTCATGCATTCGGCGATGATGAGGGCGGCGAGGCCGACGACGATGACCTGCTTGTCGCCGGGCACCGTCGCCGCCGCCACCCATGTGCTCGCGGAGAGGACGATGACGACGCCGGCGACCTGCGCGGACACGTTCGCCACGGCGTCCGAGGCGCCCATGCCGCGGGTGAGGTTCTGGACGAAGGTCCACAGCAGTCCGAGGCCGGCGAGCACCGGCAGCCAGTCGAGGTAGGGGGCGGAGTCGTCACGCCATGCGGCGAAGAGGCCCGCGAAGCCGAAGAGCGCGAGCATGATCGAGGTCGCACGCGGCTGCGGGGAGTCCGTCAGCCGCGGCCAGCCGTAGGAGACGCCGAGGACGATGAGCCCCGTCGCGAGCAGGAAGAGCGTGTAGCCCCAGTACACCGACCCGCTCAGGGCGACGGCGAGGGCAAGCGCGACTGCTACTCGTATCCATCTGATCACTCATCTATCGTGCCCTATCGGCCCGGCGTGCGACGATTCCCGCACCGCTCGGCCGCCGTCTGTCCGCCGTCGGCACCCACCGCGAATAATGCCGCCGACCGCCGAATGACGGGACGCCTCGCACCCGGCTGAGCACGCTCGATATACTCTCCCTCAAGCCGAACACGGAAGACCACAGGGGGCAGGCAGAGCATGAGGATCCTGCACATCTGCCCCGCCCTCGACCCGGCGACGCCACTCGTTCCGCAGTCCCTCGAATACCTCGGCCATCACGTCGAGCGCATCGGCCTCGACATGCTGGCTGCGACGACGACCGACGCCGAGGTCGCCCTCGTCGACGCGTGCCTCGACCTCTCCCTCGCCCCACGGATCGCCGCAGCGCTCGAAACCGCGGGCCTGCGCCTGCCGATCATCGTCGTCCTCAGCGAAGGCGGGCTGGCCACGGCATCGGCGCGGTGGGCCGTCACCGACATCCTCCTCTCCACGGCCGGCCCCGCCGAGGTGGAGGCCCGGCTGCGGCTGGCCCGTGACCGCACCGGCACCGCGGGCTTGCCGGGCGCGATCCGCGCGGGGGCCGAGCTCGGCACCGGCGGTCCCGGGGCGAACGGGTCGGGGGCGGCGAGCGGCTGGAACGAGAACGGTGAGCCGATGGTCGTCGTCAGCGGCGCGCTGCGCATCGACGAGACTTCGTTCACCGCCGACCTCGGCGGCCGCGCGCTCGACCTCACCTACCGGGAGTTCTCCCTGCTCAAGTTCTTCGCGATGCACCCCGAGCGCGTATTCACCCGCGACGAGATCCTCCTCGGCGTTTGGGGCGACGACTACTACGGGGGCACCCGCACCGTCGACGTCCACGTTCGCCGGCTGCGGGCGAAGCTCGGCAAGGACCTCGAGAACGCGATCCACACCGTCCGCAACGTCGGCTACCGCTTCAGCCCCGACGCCGGCGCCGAGGAGGACGAGACCGAGGACGCCGAACCCGCAGCCGCAGAGACCCCGACCAGAGACACGGAGATGAGTGCATGAGAATCGTCGCGAGCGGAGCCGTCACCGGCACCCCGATCGACACCGTCGCCGAGGCGGAGCTGGCCTTCCTCGATCGCGTCACCGCCCACGACGGGGCGGCGGAGATCTCCGGCGGTCTGCTCGCGATCGCCACCGGTGAGGACACCGCCCACGATGCCCAGACCGCCTCGAGCGTGTGGCGCGTCTACGCCGACCCGGCCGCCGCCGACGGCGACCCAGCGTCGACCGCCGACGGCGACCCAGCCGCCCCGCTCATCGGCTTCGGCATCCGGGCCCGGCAGGGGGAGAGGCACGCCGCGGAGTTCCTCATCGACCCCGACCACCGCGGGCGCGGCTACGGTGAGGCCCTGCTCACCGCGATCTTCGCCGAGGAGCCGAGCGCCTGGTGCTGGTCGCACGGCGACGACCCGGCCGCCCGGCATCTCGCCGCCCGGCACGGCCTCAGCCGCGACCGGGTGCTCTATCAGATGCGCACCGACCCCGACCTCACGCTCGACGACCTTCCGACGGCCGCACCGCCCGACGGCGTGACGATCCGCTCGTTCGCCCCGGGCGATGAAGCCGGGTGGCTGCGGGTCAACAACGCCGCCTTCGACTGGCACCCCGAGCAGGGCCACCAGACGCTCGACGACATCGAGACCATCGTCGGCGCCGCCGGCTTCGATCCCGCAACCGTGGTCATCGCCTCCCGCAGCGTCGACGGCACCGACACCGTCATCGGCTTCCATGAGACGAAGCTCACGGACACGGACTCGGGCGACCGCCTCGGCGAGGTCTACGTCGTCGGAGTCGACCCCGGCGTCCATGCCAAGGGGGTCGGCCGGGCGCTCACGGTCGAGGGCATGCGGCGGATGGTCGCAGCCGGGGCGACCGCGATCGAGCTCTACGTCGAATCGGACAACGCCCCGGCGCTAGGCTTGTACGAGCGGCTGGGATTCCACGTCGCGGTGGCGCATGTGTCGTATGCGCCGGCCACACCGGCTCAGAGCACCCAGGAGCAGTTGGATGTATGACGTCATCGCCGCCGGGCAGGACCTCGACCTGCCCTCCCCCGAAGACCGCTTCCTCGACCGGGAGCTGAGCTGGCTCGCCTTCAACGAACGCGTCCTCGACCTCGCCTCCGACCCCGAGGTGCCGCTGCTCGAACGCGTGCGCTTCCTCTCGATCTTCGCGACGAACCTCGACGAGTTCTTCATGGTCCGCGTCGCCGGGCTCAAGCGCCGCATCAACACCGGCCTCGCCGTGCCCACGGTCACCGGACGCATGCCCCAGCAGGTCATGCACGCGATCAACATCCGGGCGCATGAGCTCATGACCCGGCACGCGGAGCTGCTGAAGAACGAGATCGGCCCGCTCCTCGACGCCGAGGCGATCACGAAGGTCTCGATGGACGAGCTCACCGAGTCCGAGCGCGCCCGCGTCGACGAGTTCTTCGCCGGGCACGTCTACCCCGTCCTCACCCCGCTCGCCGTCGATCCCGCGCACCCGTTCCCCTACATCTCCGGGCTCTCGCTCAACCTCGGCGTGCTGCTGCGCTACCCGGACTCCGGCAAGGAGCTCTTCGCCCGGGTCAAGGTGCCCCCGCGTCTGCCCCGGTTCTTCAATGTCGCCGAGGCGACCGACCGACCCGCCGGACGCGACGTCCCCGCCCGCTTCGTCGCGCTCGAGGACATCATCGCCGCCCACCTCGACGCCCTGTTCGAGGGCATGGAGGTCATCCACCACTCGACGTTCCGCGTCACTCGCAACGAGGACCTCGAGGTCGAGGAGGACGACGCGGAGAACCTCCTCAAGGCCCTCGAGAAGGAGCTGCTGCGCCGTCGCTTCGGTCCGGCGGTGCGCGTCGAGATCACCGAGGACATCCACCCCCGGGTGCGGGAGATGCTCAAGGACGAACTCGGCATCGACGAGTCCGAGATCTACCAGCTGCCCACCCCGCTCGACCTCTCCGGGATGGCCGACATCGCCGATGTCCCGCGCGACGACCTCCACTTCCCGAAGATGGTCCCGCAGATGAACAAGGACCTCTCGCTGCGCGAATCGAGCGACCAGGTCGACGTGTTCGCCGCCGTGTCGAGCCGGGACATCCTCCTACACCACCCCTACGACTCGTTCTCCACGAGCGTCCAGGCGTTCCTCGAGCAGGCGGCGGCAGACAAGAACGTGCTCGCGATCAAGCAGACGCTCTACCGCACCTCCGGGGACTCGCCGATCATCGACGCCCTCGTCGACGCCGCCCAGTCGGGCATCCAGGTCCTCGCCGTCGTCGAGATCAAGGCCCGGTTCGACGAGGAGGCCAACATCACGTGGGCCCGCAAGCTCGAACGCGCCGGCGTCCACGTCGTCTACGGCATCGTCGGGCTCAAGACCCACGCGAAGCTCTCCCTCGTCGTCCGGCAGGAGGCCGAGGGGCTGGCCCGCTACTGCCACGTCGGGACCGGCAACTACCATCCGAAGACCGCGCGCCTCTACGAGGACTTCGGCCTGCTGACGAAGGACAAGGCTGTCGCCGACGACCTCACGAAGCTGTTCAACCAGCTCTCCGGCTACGCCCCGCGGGCCGAGTACTCCCGTCTCCTCGTCGCCCCCACGCGCGTCCGGGCCGGCCTCATCGAGCTCATCGAATCCGAGATCGGGATCGCGGAGTCCGGCGGTGAGGGCTGTGTGCGGATCAAGGTGAACTCGATCGTCGACGAGGCGATCATCGACGCCCTCTACCGGGCCTCGCGGGCCGGGGTGAAGGTCGAGGTCTTCGTCCGCGGGATCTGCGCTCTGCGCCCGGGTATCCCGGGACTGAGTGAGAACATCACCGTCCGCTCCGTTCTCGGCCGGTTCCTCGAGCATTCGCGGGCGTTCGTCTTCGGCAACGGCGGCGACCCGATCGTCTACATCGGCTCGGCGGACATGATGCACCGCAACCTCGACCGGCGCGTCGAGACGCTCATCGAACTCGTCGCCCCGAATCACAAGGCGGAGATCATCGAACTCTTCGACCTCGCGTTCGCCCCGACCACCTCGGCGTTCGAACTCGCCGGGGACGGCGTGTGGACGCGGTCGACGCAGGCTCCCGACGGTGCGGAGCTCACCGACTACCAGACGGAGCTCATCCGCCGACACCGCAAGCGCCGTCTGATCGGAGAGGACGCGTGAGCCCTTCGACGGTCGATTCCGCGCAGGCATCATCGCGGGTCACCGCCGACATCCTCGCCGCCGGCGCGGTGTGCTGGCGCAACGGCGCCGAGGGCATCGAGGTCGCCCTCATCCACCGGCCCCGCTACAACGACTGGTCGTGGCCCAAGGGCAAGGTCGAACCCGGGGAGACGCTGCCGGAGGCCGCGATCCGCGAGGTCAGGGAGGAGACGGGCTTCGAGATCCAGCTCGGGGTCCCGCTGCCGACGGCCGAATACATGGTCGGCGGGCGCAACCTCAAGAAGGTCTTCTACTGGTCGGCTCAGGTCAAGGGGGAGGCGACGTTCGCGCCGCTCAACCGCCGGGAGGTCGATGAGGCCGTGTGGCTGCCGATCGCGCAGGCGCGCACGAAGCTGACCTCGTATGCCGACCGCGATCAGCTCGACGCCCTCGAGAAGTACGACGAGACGGATGCGCTGCGGGCGTGGCCGCTCATCCTCGTCCGCCACGGCAAGGCGTTCCCGCGAGCGAAGTGGTATGAGACCGAGCACGTCCGCCCCCTGCTCGCCCTCGGCACCAGGCAGGCGATGGCGCTGACCGGCCTGCTCTCGGCGTGGGAGGTCAAGAAGCTCGTCTCGAGTCCGTGGAAGCGGTGTGTGGCGACCCTCGCCCCGTTCTCCGCGGCCACCGGCAAGTCGATCAAGAAGGTCGCGACACTGAGCGAGAAGGCGACCGCGGCGAACCCGGAGAAGACGGCGCGCTACATCGAGAAGCTGCTCGAGAAGGGCCGACCGACGGCGTTCTGCACGCATCGACCCGTGCTGCCGACGATCCTCGAGGTCTTCGCCCGGCACTCCCCCAAGCGCATCGCCCAGACCCTGCCGACCGACGACCCCTACCTCAAACCCGGGGAGATCCTCGTCGCCTACGTCCGGCCCGGCACGGTGCCGCGCATCGTCGACGTCGAGCGCTTCCGGCCCATCGACGCGTGAACGGTATGCCGGGTGCACTCGCGGGCACTGCGACCGCAACAGCACCGGCAACGGCACGCTCACTGCGTGGGCACAGCGGACTCGGCAACGAGTCTTTCACGAATCCCCGCCCTCATGTGATGGAGCACTCAGCACGGCTCCAATGCTTCAGCTCCCATTCACCTTCCATTCACTGAGCCACTCCCCTCGCTTTACACATCATCCTTAGCGTTGTCGGTGAACGTTCGGGATCGCTCGAAAACGTGTGCTCAATCAGAAAGGCAACTCGTGAAGCTGAAGCATCTTGCCCCCTCCGCTGCATTCCTCGCAGTCGGCGCTCTCACCCTCTCGGCGTGTGGCGGAACCTCTGCCACCGGCGAATCCGCCAGCGGCGGCGGCGAAAGCGACCTGCAGGGCACCCTCACCGGCATCGGCGCCTCCTCGCAGAAGGCGGCGATGGACGCGTGGACCGCCGACTTCACCTCCCAGAACTCCGGTGTCACGGTCAACTACTCGCCCGACGGCTCGGGTGCCGGCCGTGAGCAGTTCCTCGCCGGCAACGCTCAGTTCGCCGGTTCCGACGCCTACCTCGACGACGAAGAGGCCGCCCAGGCGCAGGAAGTCTGCGGACCCGACGGAGCCTTCGAGTTCCCCGTCTACATCTCCCCGATCGCCGTGGCGTTCAACGTCGAGGGCGTCGACTCGCTCAACCTCTCGCCCGCCACGATCGCCGGCATCTTCAAGGGCGACATCACGAACTGGAACGATCCGGCCATCGCCGCCGACAACCCGGATGCGAACCTGCCCGACCTCAACATCACCGCTGTGCACCGCGCCGACGACTCGGGCACGACGGAGAACTTCACCGAGTACCTCAAGGCGACCGCCGGTGACGTCTGGGATCAGGATCCCGACGGCAACTGGCCCGGCGCGTACGGCGGCGAAGCCGCCCAGGGCACCGACGGCGTCGTCCAGACCGTGACCGACACCAACGGTGCGATCGGCTACGCCGACGCCTCGGCCGTCGGTTCGCTCACCTCGGCGAAGGTCAAGGTCGGCGAGGAATTCGTCGAGCTCTCCCCGGAAGCCGCCTCGAAGGTCCTCGACGCCTCGGAGAAGGTCGCCGGCCGCGGCGAAGGCGACCTCGCCTTCGACCTCGCTCGCGACACCACCGAGTCGGGCGCCTACCCGATCGTCCTCGTCTCCTACCACATCGTGTGCTCGTCCTACTCGGACCAGAACACCGTCGACATGGTCAAGGCGTGGGAGAAGTACGTCGTCTCGGAAGAGGGACAGGCCTCGGCTGCCGAGTCGGCCGGTTCGGCTCCGCTCTCGAGCGACCTCCGCGACCAGATCAACACCGTCCTCGACACCATCCAGGTCTCCGGCTGAAACTGACGCTTTGACCTGCCATTCTGTACAGTCGAAGAGCGGCGTAGCTCCCGCTACGCCGCTCTTCGGTGCCCACGATCCGCTGCGGATCCCCACCTGCGACACGAGGAGCAGCTGTGCCGACCAGCACACAGACCACTGAGGCAGACCCGGCCGGCGCGCCTCAGCCGAGCGCCCAGGCAGCCCCGGCCAAGGCGCCCAAGGCCGTTGTCCGGCCCGGCGACCGCATCTTCTCCGGCGCGACGCTCGCCGCCGGCATCCTCATCCTTCTCACCCTGGCCGGCGTCGCCCTCTTCCTCCTCGCCCAGTCGAGTGAGACGATCGAGGCCCAGCTCACCGATCCGAGCGCGATCACCGGCGGCAACGGCTTCTTCGCCTACGTGTGGCCGCTCGTCATCGGCACGCTCGTGTCCTCGGCCATCGCTCTGGTCGTCGCGACCCCGTTCGCGCTCGGCATCGCGCTCTTCACGACGCACATGGCCCCGCGTCGGCTCGCCCCGGCCCTCGGCTACGTCATCGACCTGCTCGCCGCCATCCCCTCGGTCGTCTACGGCCTCTGGGGGCTGACGCTCGCCGGGAACCTCACCGGCTTCTACCAGTGGCTGGCGACGTGGTTCGGGTGGATTCCGATCTTCGCCCCCGACGCCGACGGGGCGATCTCGAGCACGGGACGCACGCTGCTCACCGCCTCGCTCGTCCTCTCGATCATGATCCTGCCGATCATCACCTCCCTGACCCGGGAGATCTTCCTCCAGACCCCGCGCCTGCAGGAGGAGGCGGCCCTCGCGCTCGGCGCGACCCGCTGGGAGATGATCCGCATGGCCGTGCTGCCGTTCGGCAAGTCGGGCATCGCCTCGGCGACGATGCTCGGACTCGGCCGCGCCCTCGGCGAGACCATGGCCGTGGCGATGATCCTCTCCCCCGGCCTGCTCACCGCGTCGCTGCTCGTCAGCGGCAACCAGACCATCGCCTCGGAGATCGCGCAGAACTTCCCTGAGGCCGCAGGACTGCGCCTGTCCGAGCTCATCTCGATCGGCCTCGTCCTCTTCGTCATCACCCTGCTGGTGAACATGGCGGCTCGCGCAATCGTTGCCAAGACTTCCGTGAAGGGCAGTTGATGATGTTGACGACCTCGGACAATGCGACAACCAAGACCCGTACGCTGACCTCGAAGCAGCTGCCCAAGGCGACCCCCTGGATCATCGCGGTGGCCTCGATCATCGTCGGCATCGGCATCACCGTCGTGGCGACCGGCGGCTTCTCCGTCGCCATCGCCGCGATCATCGCCGGCGTCATCAACCTCGCCGCAGTGCTCATCATCTCCGGCGCCTACGAAGGCCGGCGCAAAGCCGTCGACCGCGTCGCCACGACGATCGTCACCTCGACCTTCGTCCTCGCGTGCGTGCCCCTCGTGTCGCTGCTGTGGCTGACCGTGTCGAAGGGCGGAGCGGCGATCAACTTCGATCTGCTCACCCGCACGATGCTCGGCATGAAGGGCGTGCTCGACCAGCAGTACGTCGCCGGTGAGGCCTCCCTGGCCGGCGGCTTCTACCACGCGATCGTCGGCACCGTGCTCATCACGTTCGCCGCCTGCGTGATCTCCATCCCGATCGGCGTGCTCACCGCGATCTACCTCGTCGAGTACGCGGGCAAGAACCGCCTCGGCAAGGCCATCACCTTCCTCGTCGACGTCATGACGGGCATCCCGTCGATCGTCGCCGGTCTCTTCGCCTTCGCGCTCTTCTCGACGATCCTCGGATTCGTCATGCCGGATGCGACAGGCAGCGCGAAGACGGGCTTCACCGCCTCGGTGGCGCTGTCGGTTCTGATGATCCCGATCGTCGTGCGCAACACCGAGGAGATCCTCCGCCTGGTGCCGATGGACCTCCGTGAGGCGTCGTACGCCCTCGGTGTGCCGAAGTGGAAGACGATCGTCAAGGTCGTCCTCCCGACCTCGGTCTCCGGCATCCTCTCCGGTGTGACGATCGCGATCGCCCGCGTCATCGGCGAGACCGCCCCGATCATGGTCACCGCCGGATTCGCGAAGACGCTCAACTGGAACCTCTTCTCCGGCTGGATGTCGACGCTGCCGACCTACATCTACGATTCGCAGCTGCGGCCGGTGTCTCCGGGTGATGCGGCGCTGGCGAGCTCCGAGCGCGCATGGGCCGCGGCCCTCGTCCTCGTCATCCTCGTCATGCTCCTCAACCTGCTGGCCCGCTTCATCGCCAAGGTCCTCGCCCCCAAGGCCGGCCGATGAACTGACCGACACGCAGCCCCGGCGGGCGATGCCAGGCGCCGACCGCCTCGGCGCGGATCCCCGCACCACACGCTTCACGCTTCACACGTCTCCAGAGAGGTGACACCACATGTCCAAGCAGATCGACATCAAGGATCTCGACATCTACTACGGCGACTTCCAGGCCGTCGACGATGTCTCCATGCACATCAAGCCGCGGTCGGTGACCGCGTTCATCGGCCCCTCCGGCTGCGGCAAGTCGACCGTGCTGCGCACGCTCAACCGCATGCACGAGGTCATCCCCGGCGCCAGCGTCAAGGGCGAGGTCCTCATGGACGGCAACAACATCTACGGCGCCGGCGTCGACCCGGTCAACGTCCGCCGTGAAGTCGGCATGGTCTTCCAGCGGGCCAACCCGTTCCCGACGATGAGCATCAAGGAGAACGTGCTCGCCGGGGTGCGCCTGAACAACAAGCGCATGTCGAAGACCGACGCCGACGACCTCACCGAGCGCGCGCTCAAGGGCGCGAACCTGTGGAACGAGGTCAAGGACCGTCTCAACCTGCCCGGTTCGGGACTCTCCGGCGGACAGCAGCAGCGTTTGTGCATCGCCCGCGCGATCGCCGTCGAGCCCGAGGTTCTCCTCATGGACGAGCCCTGCTCGGCCCTCGACCCGATCTCGACGCTGGCGATCGAGGACCTCATCAACGACCTCAAGGACAAGTACACGGTCGTCATCGTCACCCACAACATGCAGCAGGCCGCTCGCGTGTCGGACAAGACGGCGTTCTTCAACATCGCCGGCACCGGCAAGCCGGGCAAGCTCATCGAGTTCAACGAGACCTCGACGATCTTCTCCAACCCGGACAAGGAGGAGACCGAGAACTACATCTCCGGTCGCTTCGGATGATCCCACACCGCTGGCGGTGGCGTCGGTGACGCATTCGTCGGTGGCGGTGTCGGTGACGCATTCGTCGGTGGCGGTGTCGGTGACGCATTCGTCGGTGGCGGTGTCGGTGACGCACTCGTCGGTGGCGGTGTCGGTGACGCACTCGTCAGTGGCGGTGTCGGTGACGCACTCGTCAGTGGCGGTGGCGTCGCTGACGCACCGCTGAGTGAGAGAGCCGGATCGGGCATTGTGCCCGGTCCGGCTCTTCGCATCTGCCCTGCGGCCGTGGGACCCGGGCGGCTTCCTCGACAGTGGACTGAGCCGCTCCCCTCCGCCGAGACCGCCACTTGTCACTGAGACCGCCACTTGTCACTGAGACTGCCAGCCAGAACCGTCGGTCTCGGCGACAAGTGGCGGTCTCGGCGCCGGCGTCGCCGGGGTGGGGTGAGGTCCGCGGGCGGCGCCGAGGCAGAGGCGGGCTGACGACGCAGCGACGTTCCCGAGGTGGATCCCGCTCGATTTCGCGCGCAGAATCGAACGGGATCCACCTCGGAGAGGCCCGGACGTCGGACCTGACGTCGGATCTGACGTCGCCTCTAGGCGTCCGGCACGGCATCTCTCGGGACGCCCAGACGACGATCGAGTGCGTCCAACGAGGCATCCAAGTCGGCGTCCGACAGGTTTTCCTCCCAAGTCGGCCCATCCGGATCGGCGGGGGCTCCGAACCCCTGACACCATCGCACCGCCACCGGAGGGAACACCATGACCGCGGCTCCTGGACTCAACCGCCCGACTCGGATCCTCGTCGAGCTCGTCGGCGGCGTTCTCGGTGCCGCAGCCGTCGTCGGGGCGACGGTGGCCGTCTCCGTGTTCGTCCTCGGGCGGAGGACCGCGACACCCCACTGATTCCGGCAGTGTCGCTGTCGACGGGTGGATCGGCAGTGGCGCTGTCGGTACGACTTCCCCTCGACTTCCCCATGCCGGCCTGACCGCCTCAGCTCCTGAGTCGAAGTGGCTGCGTCTCAGCTCCTGAGTCTCAGCCGCTGCGTCTCAGCTGACGAGGCGAGCGGGGCTCCGGCAGTCCATCCCCAACAGTGCGGCTGACGGAGCTCCGTCAGCCGCTCGTTGCGGACACGCCGCTCGTTGCGGGCACACCGCGGGTTGCGAGCGTCAGGGCACGCCGCTCGTTGCGGGCACGCCGCTGATCGCGGGTAGGCCGCTCGTTGCGGGCGTCAGGGCACCGCGCTCATTGCGGGCACGCCGCTGGGTACGGGGATTCGCTGCGGCGTCAGCCGCACGCCGCCGTCCGTCAGCCGCACGCCGCCGCCCGGTCACGTGCCGACGGAGACCCTGACGATGAGCCCGATGACGATCGCGAGCAGCGCCGCGGCGGGGATCGTCAGCAGCCACACCCCGAACATCGGGACGAAGTAGCGGGCGCGCGGATGCCCTTTCCGACCCGCGTACTGCGTGCCGAGGATCGCCGAGCCGAGCACGAAGGTGAGCGACACCGGCACCCGCATGATGAGGGCTGCAATGTACATGAGCACGGCGGCGGCACCGTCGGCGGCGACGGACTTGACCGGATCGAGCTTCGCCATCCGCACCGAGAGCGTGCGCACGACCCGCCAGCCGCTCAGTCCCGTGCCGAGCGCCAGCGCGAGCGCGATGATGATGCGCACCGGCCACGAGATGTCGATGACGTCGACCCTCTCCCCCGGTGCGGTCTGGACGGCGACGATGGCGACCATGACGAGGGCCGCCGTCTTCTGTGCGTCCTGCACGCCGTGGACGAGCGAGAGCGAGCAGGTGAGCACCGAGTCGACCATCCGGGCGCTGCGGAAGAGCGGCTTCGACGGGGTCGAGGCGAAGATCTTCGACAGCAGCAGGGTGAGCGCCCACGCGAGGAGGAAGCCGAGGATCGGTGAGAGAAGCAGCGGGAGCACGACGGAGTCGAAGGCCTCGCGCATGTCGAGGGCGAACCCCAAGACGATGCCGGCGCCGAGCAGACCGCCGATGAGGCAGTGCGTCGAGGACACCGGCAGGGCGAGCCAGTAGGTGAAGAGACTCCAGGCCGTCGCGGAGACGAAGGCGATGAGGATGCACAGGAGGATGGCGTCGGCGGCACCGGCGAACTGGACGATCTGGTTGGCGACGACGATGGCGATTCCCTCACCGAGGAGGGCGCCGATGAAGTTGAAGACGACCGCGAGCCCGAGTGCCCATTTCGGGCTGAGCGCGCGTCCGACGACGGCGTTGCCGATCGTCAGCGCCGCATCATGGAACCCGTTGGACCCGGCGAAGATCACCGCGGCGACGATGACTCCCGCCAAGAGCAGCTCCACGGATCAGGACTCCTTGATCGCGATCGAGGCGACGACCTTGCCGAGTTCGGTGAAGCCGTGGGCGGCGCGGACGAACGCCTGCCCGAGCTGGGACACCGCGGCCATGTAGGTGAGTCCGCGCTTCGAGTTCGGCACGGCGTCGGACATCCGCCACTGGAGGGTCTCGACCTGGTGTGTGAGCCGGTTGATCGCGTCGACGTAGTCCCACTGGTCGAGTTTGCCCGGCAGCTTCGACACCATCCGCGAGGTGTGGTCGGTCTGGTTCGACAGGACGGCCAGGGTCTCGAGCACCCCCGAGGGCAGTGTGTCGAAGGCTTCGGAGGCGAGGACGAATCCGGCCCCGTGGAGGAGGTGGCAGATCTCGCGCATGTGGTGGCACAGGAGGTAGAGATCGTAGCGGTCGAACGGGGTGATGTAGTTCTCGCGCAGCGCCCGCAGCACCGCACCCATGTCCTCATCGGCCCGATCGCCGATCTCCCGGAGCTGGTCGGCGACTTCACGGCGCTGCCCGACGTCGGAGCCGGAGAGTTCGGCGAGGACGAGATTGCACTGTCGCATCTGTCCGACGAGATCGGCCATCCGCTCGTAGAACACAGTGTCCTGCGGTACCCGTCGCAGCCGCATGCGATTCCTCCTGCCCCGCCGCCGGACGGTGTGCATGTCGCGCCAATGCTCTGTGGTGAAGTTATGACCCGGACGCTGAACCGAGAGCGCCTCTCGGCGATAGGCCGCTCGAAGCGGCTGAGGTTGGAGCCCGGGGCTTCAACGATCCAACGTCCGGATGGCCCGAGGGCCGCTTCCCACGATACCGCTTCCTCGCCGTGCGTCTACCCCGCGAACGCTCGGACGACGTTGAAAAATCTCACAGTCCCCAACGGCTGATCTCGGGGCTGAGCATCGTCATTCGGAGCAGGTACCAGAACTCCCCCGCCGAGGCGGCCCCTCAGTCCCGCGCGCCCGTGACCTCGGGCGTCACTCGAGTCCGCCGTGACGGCGGGCCATGCCCGCGTCGCCGAGGTCCTTCGACAGCTGCTGCAGGCGGGTGCGGGTGTCCGGGTCGTTCGCACCGGCCGCGCAGATGCCGACGAAGGCGCCCGCCCGCAGAAGGGCGATGACGACGTCGCCGCGGAAGGCGCCGGCGAGGATCTCGTCGATCGCGCGCGCCACCTCGTCGGGTCCGGCGGGCACCTCGACTCCGGCGAGGATCTCTGTGAGGCCGATGCCCTCGGTGGTGCGGCGCAGGCCGAGGTCGAAGAGGTCGGCGACCTCGCGGGGTGCGGTGACGATCCACTCCCGGAGGGCGTAGAGGCGCCACAGCGCCCCGGGGGCCGAGACCGCGGGGGCCGCGGACCACATCTCGGCGATGACTTCGAGACCGATGTCGTCGGCGAGGTCGATGAACCGCCGCGTCGCGGCTTCGTCGCGGTTACCGCGGCAGTCGCCGAGCAGCAGCGCGGCGGTGGCATGCGAGGTCTCCGAGCGGGTGACCGGATCGCTCGGGTCGCTCACGGCGTCGAGATCGGCGAGGGGCACGGGGCGGTGGTACGGGCGTTCATTCATCGTGCGTGCAGTCTAGTCGCCGAGGCTGGGCACGGGTAGAGGCGTCACTGCGGTCGCGTGAGGCCGAGCCGGTCGGCGAGGGCGGTGAGCGCCTCGGCAGTGGAGTCGTCGAGGTCGAGGCTCTCGGCATGGGCAGCCTCGGTCTCGTGTTCGATCTCGCCGGGCAGGCGCACGCCGGCGCCGGAGCCACGGATGGCGGCGGCGAGGGCGCTCACCTTCGCCTCGGCGGTGTCGCGGCCGTTGAACGCCGCGGGGTCGATCGCGATGAGGAGGTGTCCGTTGTTCATCGCCGAGGCGGGGTTGTCCCAGATGTCCTGCGTCTCGTGGGCGAACGTCGCGGCGGTCAGCGATGCGCTCAGCGCCTCGAGCAGCACCGCGAGTCCCGACCCCTTGTGGCCGCCGAAGGGCACGAGCGCCCCCTCGGCGGCCGCGGCCGGGTCCGTCGTCGGGCGTCCTTCGGCGTCGACGGCCCAGCCGGCGGGGAGGTCGCGTCCGGCATTGCGGGCGGCGATGACCTTGCCGAAGGCTCCCGCCGAGGTGGCCATGTCGACGGTGAGCGGCTCGCCCTCGGCGGTCGGGGCGGCCAGGGTGAGCGGGTTCGTTCCGATGACCTTCGCGCTTCCGCCGTGGACGGCCACGGTGGGGCCGGTCGTCGAGGTGAGGAGACTGACAATGCCCCGTGCGGCCAGCTGGTCGGTCCAGAACGCGCCGGCCCCGTAGTGGCTCGAGTTCTCCACGGCCACGCAGCTCACCCCGTACTCCGGGGCCCGTTGAACGGTCCAGTCGACGGCGGTCTGCATGACGACCTGGCCGAGGCCGCTGCCGCCGTTGAGGACGGCGGAGGCGCCGTTGTCCCGCACGAAGGCGACCTGGGGCTGTGCTGCGATGCCTCCGGCGGTGAGCGCGCTGACGTAGAGCGGGAGGCGCAGCAGCCCGTGGGAGTGGATGCCGCGCTGATCGGCCTGGACGAGCGAGCGGGCGGTCAGGGCGGCGTCGGCGCCAGGCACCCCGCAGGCGGTCAGGGCGGAGGCGGCGAAGCCGGTGAGGGAGTCGACTCGGAATCTCATGAGCCGCCGTCCGGTTCGCAGGCTCCGGCCCCCAGGACGTGGGAGCGCGCGGCTGCGGGTTCCCGTCCCGAGGCGCCGTCTGCGGGCTCCTGCCCGGGAGCCGCGTCCGCGGTGCTCGCGGAGAACCTCTCGAGCGCACGGAGGATGTGGGTGCGCATCGCCGCCTCCGCCGCCTGCGGGTCGCAGTCGGCGATGGCCTGGGCGATCTCGGCATGTTCGGACACGGTGTCGGTGCCGTGCGGGTCGCCGGGGAAGAGACGGAAGAGGTGGAGGTGCGGGTGCATCTGCCGATACGCGTCGAGGAGGAAGCTGTTGCCGGTCGCTTCGAGGATGCGGGTGTGGAAGCGCGTGTCGTGCTGCGAGAGCTCCTGCTTCCAGTCGGAGGCACCCTTCCCGTCGGAGGCACCCTTCCCGTCGGAGGCACCCTTCCCGTCGGAGGCACCGAGACCGTCGCGGAAGGCATTGATCTCCTCGCACAGGGCGCGCCCCGGATTCGATCCCCGGTCCGCGGCGACGACCTTCGCGGCCCACGGTTCGAGGAGCAGCCGCATCTCGATCATCATCTCGAGGTCGCGGCGGCTGAGCAGCGGGGTCGTCGCGTAGCCGCGCGGGTGCCGGGTGCGCACGAGCCGGTCGCCTTCGAGGCGCTGCATCGCCTCGCGCACCGGCGTCTGGGACACCCCGAGCTCACGGGCCATGCGGTCGATCGTGATCCGCTCACCGGGCGGCACGGTGCCGTCGAGGATCATCGACCTGATCCTCGCGTAGACGGTGGATTCCGCGGCCGTGTCCCGTCCGGTCATCTCGACATCCTTCCCCGACGCACTGGCGACATCCGCCCCCACTCCTGTCAACACCGACACTATCGCTGTCCTGAGGTGAGGTCACGAAGGAGGGAGCGAATGCCGTAGTCCCAGGTGGGAAGGTCCTCGCACCGTCCGACGACGTTCGTCAGCGTGCCCAGGCGATCGCCGGTGATCGTCACGACATCGCCGAGGCGGTGGGTGAATCCCAGCCCCTCCTCCTCACGGTCCGCGGTCGGGGCGAAGAGGGTGCCGGTGTAGAGGACGAACCCGTCGGGGTACTGGTGGTGGGGTCCGTGGGCGGCGGCGAGGAGCTCCTCGAACGATCGGCTGAGCGCGCTCACGGAGTTGATGCCCGACAGTGTGTATCCGTCGTCGCCGGTGACGGTGAGAGTGAGGTCGAGGCCGCGGGAGTCATCGAGGTCGAAGGTCGCATCGAAGAGGCGGATGAGCGGGCCGAGCGCGGTCGAACGGTTGTTGTCCTTGGCCATGCCGAGCAGCAGGGAGCTGCGGCCCTCGACGTCGCGGAGGTTGACGTCGTTGCCCATCGTCACCCCGTGGACCCGGCCGTGGGAGTCGGCGACGAGGACGAGTTCGGGTTCGGGGTTCGACCACGCGGAGAAGGCGGGGATCCCGACGGTGTCGCCGGAGCCGACGGCCGAGAGCACGGGGCCTTTGGTGAACACCTCGGGGTCAGGGCCGAGACCGACCTCGAGGTACTGCGACCACCAGCCCTTCGCGACGAGCGCGGCCTTCAGCCGGGCGGCCTCGGCCGAACCGGGGCGGATCGCTGCGAGGTCGGCGGTGACGGCCGCGGCGAGTTCGGTCCGCACCGCCTCGGCGCGGTTCGGGTCACCGTCGCAGCGCTCCTCGATGAGGCGTTCGATCATCGAACCGGCGAACGTCACCCCGCAGGCCTTGATGACTTGGAGATCGATCGGGGCGAGGAGGACGGGGCGGTCAGCGGCCCCGGCGACCGCCTCGGCGGGGGTGACGATGTCATCGATCGACCAGGCGGGCGGATGCGAGGTCAGCGCGGTCAGCCGGTCGATCGCCTCCGGATGGTCGAGGATCCCGGCGACCGTGACGTCGACGCGTGAGGCGTCACGGACCTCGTCGCCGGTGACGAGGACGGGAACGGGAGCGGGCCGGGACGGGACGGCCAGGCGACCGAGGAACGTGCCGGTCGCCTCGGCGGGAAGGAGGTCGCGGAGACTCACGACGGATGACCTCCTCGGCGAGCGGAGGCGGCGATGGGAAGTGACACGGGAAGGGAACCTCTCTGGTGGGGTGGACGGTCAGACGGCGTAGCCGAGGAGGCTCGGCAGCCACAGGCTGAGGAACGGGACGACGGAGATGAGGATGAGGGTGATGAGCATCGGGATGAAGAACGGCATCGTTCCCCTGATCACCGTTGTCACCGGGTACTTCGTCACCGAGGACAGGACGAAGAGGACGAGGCCGACCGGTGGGGTGAGCAGGCCGATGAGGAGGTTGAAGATGATCATGATGCCGAAGTGGACGGGGCTGAGCCCGAACACCTCGGCGACGGGGAGGAGGACCGGGACGAGGATGAGGATCGCCGAGGTGGGTTCGAGGACGCAGCCGATGAGGAGGAGCAGGAGGTTGACGAGGATGAGGAAGACGATCGGGCGGTCGGTGATCGACAGGAGCACCTCGGCGGCGAGCTGGGGTGCCTGTTCGCGGGCGAGGACCCAGCCGAAGAGGGCGGCGCCGGCGACGATGATGAGGATGCCGCCGGTCGTCTCGACGGCGGTGACGAGGGCGTGGCGGACCTTCTCCCACGTGAAGTTGCCGTAGACGATCGCGAGGATGCCGATGTAGGCCACGCCCACGGCACTCGCCTCGGTGGGGGTGAAGATGCCGGAGAGGATGCCGCCGAGGATGACGACGGCGGCACCGACCGGCGGCAGGGCGCGCAGGCCGGACTTCACACGTTCGGCGCGGGAAGCCTTGGGCAGGCGGAGGTCGTCGCGCTTGCGGGTGAGGACCCAGACCATGGCGCTGAGCGTGAGGACGAGGAGGACGGCGGGGACGATGCCGGCCATGAAGAGCGCGCCGACGGACACCCCGGCGGTGACGGCGTAGATGATCGCCGGGATCGACGGCGGCATCATCGGGGCGATGAGGGAGGAGGCGCCGGTGACGCCGAGGGAGAAGCCGACGGGGTAGCCGCGGCGGATCATCGCCGGCACCTGGATGCGGCCCATCGCGGCGGCGTCGGAGATCGCGGCACCGGAGACCCAGGAGAAGCCGAAGCTCGTGAGGATGTTGACGTAGCCGAGCGACCCGCGGACGTGGCCGATCGCGGCGACGGCGGCGTCGTAGAGGCGGTCGGTGGCCCCGGAGATGTTCGCGAGGTTGCCGAGCAGGATGAACATCGGCACGGCGAGGATGGCGAAGTCGAAGACCCCGGAGGTCGCCTGTTGGACGGCGAGAGCCGGACTCGAGGAGGGGTCGGTGACGATGTAGACGAGCGAGGGCACGAGGAGGGCGATGCCGACGGGCACGCGCAGGGCGAGGAGCAGGAGGAGGGCGGCGAGCATGAGGATGAGGGTCATGTCACAGGCCTTCCAGCTGGGCGGTGGAGTCGACGGTGTCGGGGTTCTCCTCGGGGAACCTCGCGACCATGATGATCTCGATGACCGTGTGGATGAAGATGAGGATGAAGCCGATGGTCGCGGCGAGGTAGAGCAGCGCGGTGGGCAGCCCCGAGGCGGGCATCGCGATCGCTGCCACGATGTCGACCATCATGATCCCGGAGACCGCCATGAACGCGGACACGGCGAGGACGACGAGGCGGGCGAAGGTGCCGATCACCCGGCCGACGGCGGCGGGGACGACAGTGGCGATGAGATCGACGGTGATGTGGGAGCGCCGGGAGGAGACGAAGGCGGCGGCGATGAAGGTCAGCCACACGAGGGTGAGGCGGGCGACCTCCTCGGTCCACGACAGCGGCGAATCGAAGACGTAGCGGGTGATGACCTGGAGCATGACGAGGACGAAGACGCCGACCATGAGGAGGATGCCGATCGTGCGCTCGAGCGTGATCGCCGCTCGGTAGAGGCCGCTGCGGCGTTCGAAGGAGTCCTGCTCGAAGGCCTGGGTCGCCTCGGCGTCGGCGATGTTGTCGGTGCCGGGAGACTGGAGGCCGGGGTCGTTTGGGCCGGTCGGGTCAGGGGTCTGCGGGTTCGGGTCGGGAGTCTTGGAATTGGGGTCGGGGTTCGGGGTCGTCGGGTTCATCAGTTCTCCTCTCCCGCCGCTGTGCGCGCGTCCTCGAGGGACTTCTTCACCGCGAGGTAGGTGTCGCCCCAGCTCACCCGGGTCGGCAGCTCGGCGGCGACGAGGTCGCGGAAGGCTTGGATGTCGACGTCCTCGACGACCTCGATCTCCCCGGTCTCCTTCCACTCGGCGAGGATCTCCCGCTCCTGAGTGACCGTGCACTCCTCGACGCGGACGCGGGCGGCGTCGATCGCCTCGGTGAGGGTCCGCCGCTTCTCCGGCTCCATGCTGTCGAGGAGGCGCTGGTTGCCGACGAGGTAGACGCCTTGGACGATGTGCTCGGTGATGCTGATGTAGTCCTGGACCTCGTAGAACTTCGCCGAGGCGATCGTCGGGATCGGGTTCTCCTGCGCGTCGATCGTGTTCTGCTGGAGGCCGAGGTAGACCTCGCTGAGCGCCATCGGGGTCGCTGTCGCGCCCATGATGTCGAGCGTCGTGAGGTAGAGCGGGGCGTCGGGGGTGCGGATCTTCAGACCGTTGAGGTCCTCAGGCGTGCGCACCGGGGTGTTCGCCGTGACCTGGCGGGCGCCGTAGTAGAAGTTGCTGACGACCCGCAGGTCGGTCTCGGCGGCCATGTCGTCGAAGACGTCGGTCATGATCGGTCCCGTCGTCGCGGCTTGGAGCTCAGCGGCATCCTCGGCGAGAAACGCGCCGTCGAGGACGGCGGCCTCCGGGTGCCACGCGCCGAGGAACGAGGGCCCGCTGTTGACGAAGTCGAGGGCGCCCGTGGCGACCTGCTCGACCATCTCCGCTTCGCTGCCGATCTGGGCGGCGGGGTAGATGAGGACGTTGAAGCCCTGGTCGGCGAGTTCCTCCTTCATCGGCTCGAGGCCGCAGGAGTTGACCGGGTGGGTGGCTTCGTAGACGTTGCCGAAGCGCAGGGTGATCGCGTTCGGGTCGACGGCGTCGGTCGCGGCCCGGTCGAAGTCGACGGGTTGGAACATGGCGCAGCCGGAGAGGGCGAGCACGGCGGCTGCGGCCGTGATCGCGGTGGCGAGGCGCTTCTTCATGTGTTCTCCTCAGACGAATCCCGCCGTTGGGATCCTCACGACACTGTGATGGCTGATGGTTGAGACACTGCCGGGTCACTGCTGGGTCTGACCTTGGGAGCTGCCGGAGGTGCTGGTGCCGGCACGCGGTGGAACGTATAGCTTTTCTCCGAATCGTATACATAGGATGTGTCGTGGACAACAGTTCCGAGAAGAACCGCCCATGAATCTCCGGGCGAATCTCCTACGAAAATCACAGTGTCCCCTACTAAAATGAATCCGGGTCTGACACCGCAGCAGGCGGTCTCATCAGACATCTTGTGAAGACGACTTGTATCGACAGTGAACGAGGAGGAACTCCCGTGGCGAAGTCATCAATGGTTCAGAAGGGCCTCGACAGAGCGGCCAAACTCGCGGTCAACGAGGACGGAACCATCAATCCGCGCACGCAGTCGGTGCTCTCGAAGCTGCTCTCCGTGCAGCGTCCGGTGGCCCTGGCCTACGTGCGGTCGCTGCGCCGGCGGAACCCGGATGCCACTCCCGAGGAGCTCGTCGAGATCATTCGCAAGCACTACCTCGCGCTGACGACGACCGGCGGCGCTGCCGTCGGTGCGACGGCGGCGGTGCCCGGCATCGGCACGATGGCCGCGGTCGGCTTCGCGACGGCGGAGACCGCGGGCTTCCTCGAGCTGACGGCGCTCTTCGCGCAGTCGATCGCGGAGATCCACGGCCTGCCGGTCAATGACCCGGCGCGGGCGAACGCCCTCGTCCTCGGCCTCATGCTCGGCAAGGACGGGAAGAACCTCGTTCAGCGGTTCGGGAAGAAGTCCGTGGGACCTGAGGCCCTCCTCGGCGACTGGGGTGCGACGGTGACGAAGCAGCTGCCGGCGCCCGTCGTCGACATGCTGCTGCGGAAGCTGCGCAAGACCTTCATCCAGAAGTTCGCCGCGCGGGCGGGTGGGTCGTTCTTCGGACGCCTCCTGCCCTTCGGCATCGGCGCGGTCATCGGCGGCGTTGTCAACGCGCAGATGGCGCGGAAGGTCGCGAACGAGTCGAAGACGGCCTTCGGCGCTGCCCCGACGGTGTTCCCGCTGGAGACCGATCCGCAGTTCGTCGACCAGAAGAAGGACAACAAGCTGCTCGGGACGATCAAGGCCCTGACGTCGATGGGCCGGAAGAAGGACAAGGACGTCGACGGAGAGGTCGTCGACGACGGCAGCGGTGTCGGCGTCGACGCGTCGAAGTACGACGCGGATTCGGCCAACTCGGCAGGGTCGTCGAGCGGAGACGGATCATCGAAGCAGATCGGACGCTGACCTGCGTCACCGGCGCTTGAGTCCGCCCGCGGACTCGGGGATGGCCGGATGAATGCAACGGGTGCCTCGCGGACCTCGCGGGGCACCCGTTCGCGTTTGAGGAAACGCGTGCGCTGGCCCTAGTATTGGGGAGTCTCCGATCGTCGCTGTGGGTGCACACCCATGCCGATCCGACGGAGGCCGGGCCTCTAGCTCAGTTGGTAGAGCAGCGGACTTTTAATCCGCGGGTCGTGGGTTCGATCCCCACGGGGCCCACCGCGCATTTCCTCACCGGCATGGCTTCCCCGCACACTGTTGCACGATGAGCAGCACTCTCTCGTGGCATCTCACGGACTCTGCGCCTCGACGCCGTCGGCGATGCCGAGCTGGCGGATGAGCGCCAGGCCCTCCCGGGCCCACCGGATCTCGCCGCGAGCACGCGCAGCCAGACCCTCGTACGAGTAGCGCTTGAAGGCGATGGTCGCCTCCCGGTCCCCCTCCTCAGTGACCTCGAGACGACGATTGAGCATCGGCGAGGTGAGGGTGTCGATCTTGCAGATCTCCTCCTCAACGGTCTCCAGCTCGACCTGCCAATGGCGGATATGACCGTTGAGGAACTCCTCGATCGCCTCGGGGTCGGCGGCCTCGAGGTACGCCGCCCGCAGATGCGCGGCATCGCGCGTGCGCTGGTACTTCAGCGGGGCATTCATCCACTCGAGGAACTCCCGCTCCCCCGCCTCGGTGACGTGATAGACCTTCCGCATTCCCGACGCTCCCCGGGCCTGCTCTTCGGCGGTGAGGAGACCCTGGTCGGTCATTTTGCGCAGCTCCGGGTAGATCTGGGAATCCGGAGCATGCCAGACGTGCCCGACGGACTGGGAGAACTGCTTCTGCAGGTCGTAGCCCGACATCGGACCGATGCGGAGGAGCGCGAGGATCGCGTTCCGCAGACTCATGGCGTGCTCCTAGGATTCGACTCTGACCACTCGACAACGACGGAAGGGCCCGGGCTGTGTGCCCGAGCCCTTCCAGACTATAGCGGTCAGGAGTTCTGACCCGTGCGCCATCCCCCGCGGTAGGTCTGGCGGGCCACAGTCGAGTACGGCACCGGGCTGACGACGGCCTTGACCTGGGTCTGCTCGTGCGGTTCGACCGAGGCCTTGTTCGTGCCGCCGTCCGGTTCACCCCAGACGACCGAGAGCTCCGCGCCCTCAGGGACGTCGGGATCGACGGTGGCCAGCGACAGACCGCGACGCTCGTTCGCCGAGTAGCCGGTGAACATCGAGAACCCGACGACGTTGCCGTCGGCATCGACGACCGAGTCGTAGTTCGCCGACCCGTAGTTCGCCAGCGGCAGGTCGAAGAACTTGTAGTTCGGTCCGTCGACGTCGAGCAGCGAGGTCCACACCCTGCCGAGGTCCTCGGCGTCCCACGCGAGCGTGACCTTCCGCCGCTGAGCGGCAGGGTCCATCGTCTCCAGCGCGTCGCGACCGATGAAGTCGTGGTCGAACTTCACGAACGAGCCGTAGCCGAGTTCCCACGGGGTGAGGTAGTAGTCCTCGATGTTGTCGGAGACGAACGACCCGGCCAGGGTGCCGGTGGCCTCGTAGCTGTCGGCGCCGAGCCATTCGCGGAACGGCCGCTCGGCCTCCCCGGTGTAGATCGCCGGCAGCGGGGAGGGGATCCACCCGGATTCCAGGGTGTTCGACGGGTAGGCGCGCGATCCGACGGGCAGCAGACCGAACTCGGCCCCCGCCTCGACGATGGCGTCACGGATGACATCGTGGTCCTCATACGGCCCCCAGATCTCGAGACCGGGCGCCCCGGCCATGCCGTGGCGCAGCGTCCGCACCTCCTTGCCCGCGATCGTCATCGTCGACATGTTGAAGAAGCCGAGCTTCTCCAGCGGGCCGCCGTTGAGCTTCTCGATGACCGACCAGGCGTTGGGTCCCTGGATCTGGAAGCGGTAGTACTGCCGCGAGACCGCGTGACCGTAGGGACGCGACGGCGAGCGGCGGTCGACCTGGATGTCGAGGTTGGGGTAGTCACCGGTCTCGGCGTGGAAGAGCAGCCAGTTCGAGGCGGGCGCCCGACCGACGTAGACGTACTCCTCGTCGGCCTCGCGGAAGAGGATGCCGTCGCCGATGACGTGACCGGAGGCCGTCGTCGGCACGTACTGCTTGGCCTTGTTCACCGCGAAGTTCGCCACCGAGTTGATCGCGGTGTCGGAGATGAGCTTGATCGCATCGGAGCCCTTGAGGAACACGTTGTCCATGTGGTGGGACTGGTCGTAGAGCACAGCGGTGTCACGCCATGCCTTCTGCTCCTTGATCCAGTTCGTGAAGTCCGCGGGGACCACGGGGTAGATGTAGGAGCCGATCTGGGAGTTGCGCAGAAGGTCGACGGGGTTGGTCGTATCGAGGATCTGCTGCAGGTTGTCGGACATGGTGTCAAACCTCTCTGTTCTTGTCTCTCTTGCGTGGGAGTTCTCTGGGGGTGGGGATGGCTCTAAATGGAACAGAACCGGCGGTGGCAGGGGGTGCCGGGAGGACGGGTCAGGTGAAGACGATCGTCTGGTTGCCGTGCCGGATGACGCGATCCTCGGCATGGAGGCGCACGGCCCGTGAGAGCACGGCGCGTTCGACGTTGGCGCCGCGCATCTGCATGTCAGCGGCCGTCATCGTGTGGTCGACGCGGGTGACGTCCTGTTCGATGATCGGCCCCTCGTCGAGGTCCTTCGTCACGTAGTGGGCGGTCGCACCGATGAGTTTGACTCCTCTCTCCTTGGCTTTGCGGTACGGCGCGGCACCGATGAAGGCCGGCAGGAACGAATGGTGGATGTTGATGATCGGCACCTCGGCGTCGTCGATGAACGACTCCGAGAGGATCTGCATATACCGGGCGAGGACGACGAAGTCGACGTTGCCGTCGAGGAGCTCGAGGATCCGCGCTTCGGCCTCCGACTTGTCCTCCCCCTGGGAGGGGACGTGGAAGAACGGAATCCCGAAACGGCGCACCTCCTCGGCGAGGTCGGAATGGTTGGAGATGACGAGGGGGATCGTCACCGGCAGCTCTCCGCGCTGATGCCGCCAGAGGAGGTCGAGGAGGCAGTGGTCACTCTTCGACGCGAGGACCGCCATGCGCTTGAGGGCACTGCCCTCGACGAGGCGGTAGTCGATCTCGTGGGGCCCGAGGGTCGCGGCGAGGTCGGTTTCGATCTCCGGCAGCGCCGCACTGAGACCCTCACGGTGGAAGACGACGCGCTGGAAGAAGTCGCCGCCGCGCGGATCGGTCGTGTACTGGTCGAGGGAGATGATGTTGCCCTTGTTGCGCGCGATGAGGGCGGTGATGAGGGAGACGAGCCCCGGTTGGTCGGGGCAGGTGACGATGAGCGTCGCGAGATCGCGTCGGCTCTCAGCGAGCTGGTTCACGGTCTACGCCTCCTTGACGAAGTCGCGGACCCATTCGGCCGTCGCGGCCAGACCGCCGAAGGTGTAGAAGTGCGCCTTCACCGCCGCGGCCTCACCGGCGCCGGCGAGATCGGCGGCAAGATCGGTGATCAGCCGATCCGGCCCGGCGGTGCCGACGAGGTTGGTCAGGGAGAACCCGTACTTCCGCACGATCCCCGCACTCGCCCCGACCCCGAAGCGCCGGGCGTAGCCCATGAGCCGCTTGACCCCGGCCGGCCCGGGCGCACCCACGCGGATCTCGGCGTCGATGCCGGCGGCCCGCACCTGTGCGATCCAGGCCGTCACCCGGTCGGCGTCGAAGGCGAACTGGCTGAGCACGACCTGTCCGAGGTCTTGGTCGGACAGCGCTGCGGTCTTCGCCGACAGGTGCTCCCACAGCGTCGCCTCCTCGATGTCGGGGTGCCCTTCGGGGTAGCCGGCGATGCTCACCTCGCGCACTCCGTAGTCCTGGAGGATCCCGGAGCGGATGATCGTCAGCGAATCGGGGTAGGGCCCTTCGGGAACGGCCGGGTCTCCGCCGACGACGAAGACGTGCTGGCTGGCTCCGGCATCCCGGAGTGCGGCGAGGAACTCCCGCAGACTCTGTTCGGAGGCGATACGGCGGGCCGAGATGTGGGGAACCGGGGTGAATCCGAGCTCGCGCACCGCCTGTGCAGCGGCCACGCGCATCGGAAGATCCTCATTGCCGAGGTAGGTGACGTTGATCCTCGTCCCGGCGGGGATGGCAGGGGCGGCCTCCCGGAGTGCGTCGACATCCTTGCCGGTCATCTCGAGCGAGAAATCCTCGAGAAGTCGGACCGCCGTTGACTCAACCATGGGATCAGTTCCTTTCGTGAACACTGCCGTGGGTTCCCTCGAACTATAGGCACAACCATTTGCCTATGTCCATAGGTATCCAGAAGACGGGCACTTCACCTCTGAGTTGCTGACAAAGTTCTGAGACGGTCATGCAGATCACAATATTTTTCCCTATGCTTATAGCCATCTCGCACCGTCGCGAGATGAACCGCTCGCAGAATCGGAGACCAACGTGGATCTACGCGAACGCATCGACACCTCTCGGATGTCGCCCTACCAATGGCTCATCGTCGGCATCTGCACCTTCCTCAATGCCCTCGACGGCTATGACGTCCTGGCGATCTCCTTCTCATCGAATCAGGTGACCGAGGAGTTCTCACTCTCGGGCACCGCCCTGGGACTGGTTATGAGCGCGGCCCTGCTCGGCATGGCCGTCGGAGCGCTTGTTCTCGGCCCGGTGGCCGACCGCATCGGCCGCCGGCGGATGACGATCATCGCCCTCATCGTCAACGGCGCCGGTCTGTTCCTCTCGGCCACGGCCACCTCGGCGACGGAGCTCGGCATCTGGCGGGTCGTCACCGGACTCGGCATCGGAGGAATCCTCGTCGGCACCAACGTCATCTGCGCCGAGTATGCGTCGAGGAAACGACGCGGACTCGTCATCAGCATCTACACCGCCGGCTACGGAGTCGGCGCGGCAGTGGGCGGAACCATCATGGTCTCGCTCATCAGCAGCTTCGGCTGGCGTTCGGTGTTCGTCTTCGGCGGCGCGCTGACGATCATCGCCCTCATCCTCGTCATCGTGCTCGTCCCCGAGTCACCGTCCTTCCTCTACAATCGACAGCCGGCGAGCGCGCAGCGACGGTTGGACACGATCGCCCGCCGTCTCGGACAGACGGGCCCGGTCGAGCTCACACCGATTCCCGAATCGGTCCATACCGACAGCGGCATTCCCGCGCTGTTCAACGCCCGCAACCGCCGGGTCACGATCGTCGTGTGGGCAGCGTTCTTCATCATCATGTTCGGCTTCTACTTCGTGAACTCGTGGACGCCGCGACTGATGAATGAAACCGGCCTGAGCCCCACCTTGTCACTCGTCGTCACCGTGGCCCTCACCCTGGGTGGCGCGATCGGGTCGGTCATCTTCGGACTCTTCACGTCCCGGTGGTCGACTCGCGAAGTGCTCACGACATTCTCGGTGATCGCCGCCATCCTAATGGCGATCTTCATCTTCACCGCGCAGTGGATTGCCCTCGTCATCGTCGTCGGCGTTCTTGTCGGCATGTTCATCAACGGCTGCATCGCCGGCCTCTACGTCCTCACTCCGCAGTCGTACTCCTCAAGCCTGCGCTCGACAGGCTCGGGTTGGGGCATCGGAGTCGGTCGGATCGGCGCGATCATCGCACCGATTGCGACTGGGGCACTGCTCGACGGCGGGTGGAGCCCTCAGGCGATCTACGTCTTCGTGGGCGCCGTGATCCTTCTCGCCGCCGTCGTCCTGCTGGGAATGCGCGGGGTCGATGTCGAAGCCAACCGCCGGCCGACACAGGCCGCCGAGGCGGTCACTGCGGATTAGACGCGGTCGCAACCGACCAGCCGACGCAGCGCGCCGAGGCGGCCGCAGCCGACCAGGCGAAAGCCAGCGGGCCCCGAGACCAGCGGTGGTCTCGGGGCCCGCGGTGTCACGCGGTCTCAGTCGGTGCGCGGTTCCCCGAGACCGAAGTTCATGAGGTCCTCACCGACGACGAGGTTGCCGGAGAAGCCCTCCTGCGCCTGCTGGAACTTCTCGACCGGACCGTCGGCGGGGACGATGTGGGTGAGCACCACGGTATCCACCCCGGCCGCCTCGGCCTGCGGCCCGACCTGCTCGATCGACGTGTGCGCGGCGAGCATGTGCTGCATGAGGTTGTGATCGGGGTTCGGCGAGGCCGACCCGATGAGGCCGTCGATCCACTCCATGTCGATGACCTCGTGGATGAGGATGTCGGCACCCTTGGCGATCGTCACGAGGTTGTCGCAGACTCCCGTGTCCCCGGAGATGACGATCGACCCATCCGGGGTGTCGAACCGGAAGGCGAAGGCCGGGAAGATCGGCCGGTGGTCGACGAGGATCGCAGTGACCCGCACGTTCTCGTCCGTGTAGACCTCGAACGGCTCCATCGCCGGCGTCGGGTCGCCGTTGGGGTCGGAGCCGGTCGTGCCCGGCAGCTCGATGTCGTGGAACTCGAAGATCTCCCGCAGGTCCTGTTTCGCGTTGTCGCGCATCCGGTCGTTGATGTCGAGAGCGTACCCCTGCAGCAGCCGCTGCGAGGACTCGACGAGACCCGGCGTCGGCGACTCCGGATTGAACACCTCGGGGATGGGGTCCCTGTTGTCCTCGTCGAAGATCGGCGGCAGCACCCCGCGGTCGCCCGGACCGTAGATCTGCACCGGCTGCTTGAGCCCGTCGGAGCCGTTGTGCCATGCGAGGATGAGGAGGTTCGGGTAGTCGACCATGTGGTCGGAGTGGTGGTGGGTGATGAAGACGCTGCGGAGATTGTCGATGCCCTTCTGGAACCCCGTCGGCCCCAGTCCCGCCTTCCGGAACTGCGGCCCCCATCCCTCACCGCAGTCGATGAGGTAGACCGCGTCACCGACCGTGATCGCCGTGGAGATCCCGTTCCGATCCGAATCATCCCACCACGGCGGGCCGCCGGCGGTCCCGAGAAGAGTGACTTTGGTGCGGTAGGCGGAGGCTTCGTCAGCGGTGAGTGGACGATGAGTGGGCATGGTTCCTGCTTTCTGTGCGGGCCCGCCGAGGCGGACGGTGGGAATTCGTGGGCTTCGGACTCATCCGATGCTCGCGTGCGACTGCGCGGCTTGGATGAGTTCGAAGACTTCGGTGCGGTATTCCGCGTAGGCGGGTAGCATCTTCGTCTCGACCTGGCTCCGCGGCTGCGGCAGGTCGATGTCGATGGTGCGGGTCACGGTCGTCGGGGCGCCGGAGAGCACGGTGACGGTGTCGCCGAGGTAGACCGCCTCGTCGATGTCATGGGTGACGAAGACGATCGTCGTGTCGAAGTCGGTGCGCACCTGGAGGACGAGATCCTCGAGCTCGATCCGGGTCTGCGCATCGACGGCGGCGAACGGCTCGTCCATGAGCAGGACGTCGGGCTGGAAGGCGAGGCCCCGCGCGATCGCAGCTCTCTGCTGCATGCCGCCCGACATCTGCCACGGATAGAGGTTCCCCTTGCCCGTGAGCCCCACAGCATCGAGCACCGAGGTGACCCGTTCCTTCCGCTGTGCTGCGGGGACAGTCTTGAGCAGAGGCAGTGCGATGTTGTCCGCGGTGCTCAGCCACGGCAGCAACGATCGCGAGTAGTCCTGGAAGACGACGGCGAGTGCGGCGGGCGGTCCGGTCACCTCGGTGCCTTCGAAGACGGTCTGCCCTCCCGAGGGGTTGAGCAGTCCGGCCATGCACCGCAGGAGGGTCGTCTTCCCCGACCCGGAGGGGCCGACGATGCAGACGAACTCGCCGCGGCGGATGGCGACGTCGATGCCGGCGAGGATCTCGACGTCGCCGTACGATTTGCGCAGACCGCGCAGTTCGAGGAGGACCTCGCCGTCGATGGCGGCTGCGGTCGGTTCGGGCTGAAGTGTCATGATCATCCTTTGCTGGTCAGTGCCCGCATGCCGTACTGCCAGCGCAGGACATAGCGTTCGAGGCGGAGGAAGGCGAGGTTGGCGAGGTAGCCGAGGATGCCGAGCAGGAGGGTGCCCGCCCAGGTCTCGGCCACGGCGAAGGTCTGCTGGGAATTGAGGAGATAGAAGCCGATGCCGCTCGTCGAGGCCACCATCTCGGAGACCACGATGAGGATGATGGAGATCTGCAGAGTGGTCCGCAGACCGGCGAAGATCTGCGGTCCGGCGTTGGGCAGCAGAACGAACCGGATGTACTGCGGCATCGTCAGCCGGTAGGACCGCGACATGTCCTTGACGAGCGGGTCGAGGGAGCGCACACCGTCGACGGTGTTGAGCAGGGTCGGCCAGATCGCGCCGATGACGATGATCGCCACGCTCATCGACGGCCCGATTCCGAAGAGGAGCAGCCCGATGGGCAGGAGGACCGGCGGGGGCAGGGAGCGGAGGAACTGGACGATCGGCTCCGTGGCCGCCCGCAGCGCGGAGGACATGCCGATGCAGATGCCGAGCACGATGCCGAGGACAGCGGCGATGGCGAAGCCGATGAGGAACTTCACCACACTCGGCAGGACATCGGTGACGAGACCGTCGACGAGGAGGCCGGACCACAGCGTTGTCAGGATCGTCTGCAGCGGCGGGAAGTAGAGCGAGATGCTGTTCGCCGAGGCGAACCACCAGATGACGACCGCACCGACGGGCAGCCAGGCGCGGGTGAGGAAGAGGGTGAGATGGTTCTGCGCACTCATGCCGCCTCCTTCCGGTAGGACGGATGCCAGAACAGCAGCGGCGCCTCGGCGATTCGGAAGATGCCGTTGATGGCGAGGCCGAGGAGACCGGTGGCGACGATGAGCGCGTACATCTGCGGCAGGGCACCGGCGGTCTGAGCGACGACGATCTCCTGGCCGAGGCCGTCGGCCCCGCCGATCATCTCCGTGACCACGGCGACGATCACCGCGATCGCCGCGGAGATCCGCAGGCCGGTCATCGCGAACGGCAGCATCGAGGGAACGACGAGGCGGCTCGTCGTGAGCCACCACCCCAGCCGGTAGCTGCGGGCCATGTCCGCGCTGGTGCCGCCCACCTCGCGGACCCCGTAGATGAGCTGGGTGAGCAGGGGCCAGATGGCGCCGAGGATGATGAGGAAGAGCTTCATCCCCGGGCTCGGCCCCCAGAGCAGCAGGCCGAGCGGGATGAGGGCGACCGGCGGGATCGGTTTGAGGAATTCGATGACGAACCATGCCGATTCCTCGGCGAACCGCACCAGACCGAGGAGGATCGCCAGTGGGGTGGCGATGACGACGATGAGGACGAGGCCGAGGAGGACCACGGAGACGGTGGCCCACAGGGCTGACCAGAACGCAGGGGATGCGAGCAGGGCGGCGAAGGCCGCCAGCGTCTGGAGCGCCGAGGGGATGGCGGCCGAGGGGAGGATGCCGCTGACGGAGAGGATCTGCCAGACGACGAACACTGCGAGGACCGCGCCGAAGCCGAAGAGAAATCTGCCGGCCGGGGTCTCGGCGGCGAGATTGATCCTGCGGGTCAGGCGATCGGTCGCCCGTCTGCCGGTCGGGGTGGTCCGCGGTCGGAGGGTGGTCGTGCTCATGGGCGCATCAGCCCCTTCGTGTCGACCGGGCCGGGGAGGAACCCGAGGTCGGTCATGAGGTCTGCGGTCGTCTGCACGGCGTCGGCGTCGACCTGGGTCGAATAGCTCGGCAAAAGCATCGTCTCGGCGACCGAGGGGGCGAGTTTGCCGTACTTCGTGAGGACCTTCCGCACCGTTTCCGGGTCCGTGGCTGCCTTCTCGTTGGCTCTGTTCACGGCGCGGACGAAGGCGTCGACGACCTCGGGGTTGGCCTCGGCGAAGGGCTTCGCGGTGAAGGCGACGGCGAACGTGGCCTTGGGCGGGAAGGTCTCGAAGAGCGGATGGGAGATGATCCGGCCGCCGGCGGCCACGACCTGTCCCTGGAAGGGCTCGGCCGTCGAGGCGGCATCGACCCGGCCGCTCTCGACGGCGGCGATGCCGTCGGGAAGCGACATGACGACGTAGTCGACCTTCGTCGGGTCCCCGCCGTCGGCGCGCACCGCGGCGGCGGAGCCGATCTGTGTGATCGCGCCGAGCGCGTTGATCGCCACCGTCTTCCCCTCGAGGTCGCGGGGGCGCTGGATGGGACTGCCGGATCCGACGACGATCGCCGTCGGATCGGCTTCGGCCGTCGGGGCGTTCGACGCGGCGTTGGCGACGATCTCCAGCGGCAGACCCTTCTCGTAGGCGATGGCGAGCGGTGGGGTGGCGGAGGTGCCGAACTGGAGCTGACCGTTGATGACCGAGGGAGCGATGGCGGAGGCCGACTGCATCACCTTGGTCTCGACGTTGAGCCCCTCCTCGGCGAAGTAGCCTTCGTCGGCGGCGATGTAGATCGACGCGTAGTCGCCGACGGGAATGACGCCGACGGTGATCGTGTCGTCCTTGCCGATGGTCTTGGCGCTGCCCATCCCGACTCCGCAGCCGGAGGCGGTGAGCGCGAGGAGAACGGTGAGGACGGCGGCACCGAGGCGGCGGGCAGCAGTCGTGCGGTGCAAGGCGGTCAGCGGGGCGGACGGGG